>CANFBW010000033.1 GCA_947444925.1 Flavobacteriales bacterium
ACATGAAAATTGCATTGTTAGGATATGGCAAAATGGGCCAGGAAATAGAGAAAATCGCTGTAGAGCGTGGACACGAAATTGTACTTAAAATCAACATCGACAACGCCCACGACCTTAGCAATGAAAACCTAAGCAAGGCCGATGTCGCCATCGAATTCAGCACACCTGAAACAGCCTACAGCAATATTCAAAAGTGTTTTGAAGTCAACGTACCTATTGTTGTGGGCACTACCGGTTGGCTCGACAAAATGGAAGAGGTCAAAAATGCTGCCCAAAATCAGGGCAAAGGATTTTTTTATGCCTCCAATTACAGTATTGGCGTAAATGTATTTTTTGAAGTCAACAAGCACCTCGCCAAATTGATGAAACCCTACCCATCGTATCACATTGAGATGGAAGAAATTCACCATACGCAAAAATTAGATGCGCCAAGCGGTACTGCTATTACTTTGGCTGAAGGAATTATAGAAAATAGCAGCAGCAAAAGCAAATGGGTCAACGACAAAACAAACGTTGAAAGCGAATTAGAAATTATTTCAAAGCGCATAGAGAATATTCCAGGTACCCACACCGTTGTGTACGACTCTGAAATAGACGAGATTTACATACGACACACCGCCAAAAACAGAAAAGGCTTTGCTTTGGGCGCTGTCATTGCTGCCGAATTTATGAAAGGCAAATCTGGTTTTTTCGGAATGAAAGACTTAATGAAATTTTAATCCATACCTAGCATGAATAAGACTTACATATTAATACTCCTTTCCATATTGTTTCTCTTTGGATTGGCGAAGCTCTTTAGCAAAGCTGGGGAAAAATCATGGAAGGCCTTTGTTCCAATTTACAACGTTTACGTTTGGTTAAAAATAGTACAGCGCCCCACTTGGTGGCTCATCTTATCGCTCATTCCGGTAGTCAACATTGTGCTCATCATTGGGCTAACGGTAGAATTACTCAATTGCTTTGGCAAAAGAAAAGTGTTCGAACATGTACTCGGTGCCGTAGCCGGATTTATTTACTTGCCCTACATCGCCTTTTACGAAAACGTTGAATTCACGGGCGTTATAGACTATGCGAAAGCTAAAAAATCAAAACCTAGAGAATGGTCAGAAGCTATTTTCTTCGCCATTATAGCAGCAACCATCATCCGAACTTTTGGCTTGGAAGCTTTTAAAATCCCCACACCTTCCATGGAAAACACGCTCATGACGGGCGACTTTTTATTCGTTAGTAAATTTCACTACGGTGCCAAAACACCCATCACCCCATTGTCGATTCCTTTTACGCATCAAACTATTCCTGTTCTTGAAATTCAATCGTATTTAGACTGGATTCAACTGCCTTCTTTAAAATTACCGGGACTCAAAGACGTGGAGCGACGCGATATCATTGTGTTCAACTACCCCTATGAACCCTATCGGCCTACGGACAAAAAAACCAATTATGTGAAGCGCTGCGTAGGGATTCCCGGAGACAGCCTACAAGTAAAACAGGGCTTTGTATACATCAATGGCAGCAAAGAAGATTTTCCTAAAAGCGCCATTCCACAAGCCACCAACAACCAAAGTGATTTCGAAATCATTCATCCTTTTGAGTTCTCTCGCGATCGTTCAAAAGCAATTGTCGCCCTACACAACAATGCGGCGGTGCACTCAGGACTCGACCTTTTCACCTACGCACACAGCGACTGGACGATGCTCAACAATGGCCCAATATGGGTACCCAAAAAAGATGCTTCGGTGCAGCTCAACGACAATTCTTACTATGAATACCGACGCATCTTTCGCTATTACGAAGACGGAAATGTGTTGTATTTAAAAGACTTGGTCAACAGCTACATCGAATTGTCGTACTTGGAAAAACAAGTTGACTTTGAAAACAAATCGCGCTTCATGGAACTCTTGCGTCAAATGCAAGAACGTTTGCAATTTACCAAACTGCCTTTCAATCTTGCAGAAGCCGGCGACATGTTCTTTTTGCAAAACCCAGCCAATGGCGACAAACTCGTCAATAATTTCAGTGACTACGAAAAAGACTTTAGCACTTTTTGCAGCACTCAAATTCCCATTGAAAAAGAAAAAATACTCGAAGCCATCAAAAAAATGAATCCCAATTTAGTGGGCGATGGTAATAAAATTGAAATTGAAAAAGTGCAAATGCAGTTAAAAGAAGGAAAAAACTTATTCTTGGTAAACGGAGCACTCAACGACAAGTACACCTTCAAAAAAAGCTACTATTTCGCTATGGGTGACAACCGCGGACAATCAGCTGATTCGCGCGCTTGGGGATTTGTACCCGACGACCACATTGTTGGAACACCCGTATTTATTTGGATGTCAATCAACGACGGCGTGCAATTCGATCGCTTGTTTTGCTTCGTTAATGCAAAAGGCATTTCTAAATCCTACCTTTTTGAATTCTTGATTGGCGGATTGCTACTTTGGCTTGCCAACAAACTTTGGAAAAATCGAAAATCAAAAGAAAAGAAATAGTGACAGCCATCTTTCCTAGCACCTTTTTAGGGCCCATTGAATATTACGCCTTGCTGAAAAAAAATCCGCAATCTTTGCTGGAAGTACACGAGCATTTTCCAAAACAAACCATACGCAGCCGCACCGAAATTTATGGCGCCAATGGCAAACTAAACATCTCTCTGCCTTTGCAGAAAAGAAAAAACGAACACACGCCGATCGCACAAATACGCATTTCCTACGACGAGTCATGGCAAAACATTTTATGGCGATCCATCACTGCCAGCTACCGTTCATCGCCTTTCTTTGAATACTACGAAAGCGAATTGGAAAAACTCATTTATGTAAAGCATGAATTTCTGCTCGACTACAATACGTCGCTGCACCAGTGGATTTGCGCCAAACTAAAATTAACATCTACGCTTATTCCTACCACTGAATACCATAAAACGTACAGCGACATCAATGACTTCCGCAGCAGCATTCACAGCAAAAAGGGACCCGCTTTTGTGCATCCCGAATACATGCAAGTGTTCGCCAACAAAATGGGTTTCATTCCCAACCTAAGCATCGTTGACTTGTTGTTCAACGAAGGCCCACACGGCTTGTCTTTGCTGTAAACTCAACTCATTTTCTTTATTTCAAACAGCAATTTTGCGCATTTCGCCTGCAGTGAAAATAGTGTATTGACCAGCACTTCAATAAATTCGCACGAGCCAAAAATCAAATTCCTTATATTTGATCAAAATTGAAGAATGAAACAAAAGTATTTTCTACTTTTTGTTATTGGATTATTTGTACTGCGCATGGCTTACGGTCTGGTGTCAGACTTTTGGGAGGAAGACAACAAGCAAATTTATCTCATTGGACTGAAATCATACACTACCGAAACATGGCCTTATTATGGTCCCGACATCGTGTATACCAAAACACAAATTCCAGGAGCATTACAAGGTTTGCTCATCAGCTTACCCCTACATTTGTTAGCGATTCCTGAAGCGCCCTTTCTTTTTTTGGGTTTACTCTCCTTTGCCATACTTGTATTTTTTGCCAATTATTTGGCGCATCGCTTTAGCGATATTCCAAAATGGCTGATATACACCATCGTACTCACAACCTCGTGGGTGATGCACTTCTCCATGTCGGTAGTCAACCCTTCGTACGTCATTTTATTTTCCATTCCTTTTTTCGTGTGCTTTGTAGAAATCATCGATGTTTACAAAAGCAAACGCATAACCAACACAACAGCATTTTTCGTTATAGGCATCAGTACCACATTGGTCATGCAAATCCACATGTCTTGGGTTTTGCTTTTACCCTTCACTGCAGTGGCCTTTGCATACACACTTTACAATTCACGAAAGAGCTTTATTAAGTACAGTTTACTTTATATTCTTGGCGCAAGCATTGGTGCGCTGACCTTGCTGCCAACCTTGTTTTTTCCCGATGCTTCCGGCACTGGCGACGTAGCAAGCAACATTGTTTTCAATTGGGAAAATTTTAAAAACATTGGCACCATCCTCACACGTTTTTTAATTTTTGCGGGCTACGAAGTTCCTTATATGTTAGGCACAAGTACTGAAGCTCGCTTGGCGGTAGTGGAGCACCAACTCTGGATGGCTCCTTTCACAGCATATTTGTACCTTTTTGGTTTCGCACAAGTGGCTCTTTTTATCATTTCTTTCTTTCAAAAAAATGATAGCGGCGATTGGCGCAAAATGAAGTGGATCACCTTTGGTTCCTACCTGTTAATTTTTGCAAGCTTCTTTTTCTCCATTAAAGGTCCGGCACCACACACCTTTTACATTATGCTGCCTATCGCCATGATCTATTCATTTCATTGCTATCGATGGATCATCTCAAAAAAGAAATTTTTCGCGACACTTCTGCAAATAGCCGCCATCAGCGGCATACTGTTTCACATTGGATTGGGCATCGACAAGTACGAAAACAAATCACTTTACAAAAACAGAGCGCTCATACAAAATGCCATCGATCAAAAAGACTACAAAATTTTGGGCACAAGACGCAGCGATGTTTTGGGACACGGCTATTAAAACACACAACAATGACAACATTTCTTGGCAAAGTAGCCCAACATATTTTTGAAAATTACCCCAACGACACTGAAAACATTTGCGTTGTGTTGCCCAGTAAACGCGCTGGATTATTTTTAAAAAAAGAAATCGCCAACACTTTTCAAAAAACCATTTGGGCACCTGTCATCCTTTCTCCCGATGATTTTATTCAAGAAATTTGCGCCTCTAAAATCATATCCTCCTTTGAACTCACCCTGCACTTTTACAGCGTGTACAAAGCCTTGCCCAGTGAGGTTGAAAAAGACGACTTCAATGAATTTTTAAATTGGGCACCCTCACTGCTCAGTGACTTTGATGCCATTGACCGCCATCTTATTGATCCCGCAAAATTCTTTGGCTACATCAATGAATCTCGCGCTTTAGAAGTTTGGAATGTAGATGGACAAGCACTGTCGGAATTTCAAAAAAACTACCTGCGCTTCTGGAAAAATCTACATCTATACTACAACGCACTCAATAGCTCGCTGCAGGCCGAACACTTGGTCACACGCGGACAGGCATACCGACTTGCCGCTGAAGCCATCAGTAAAACCGATTTCAGCAACAAGTACCACAAAGTAATTTTCGCGGGATTAAATGCCTTGAGTCCAGCCGAAGAAAAAATTGTCAGCACTTCCATTAAAGCCGGCTGGAGCGAAATACTTTTTGACGCCGATGAATACTACCTCTTCAACAAGAGTCAAGAAGCGGGCAGTTTTTTGCGAAAATATTTAAAGGGTTGGGCTTCGTCCAATTTCATTTGGAAAGAAGACCTGTTGCAAACACAAGAAAAAAACATACACATCATCGCTTGTCCGCAAAACATCATTCAAGCAAAGGTCGCCGGCGAAATAGTGAAGACTAAATTTCCGGTGAACTCACCGCGCTCAGCCGTCATTCTGTGCGATGAAAATTTGCTTCTGCCCTTTCTCAACCACCTGCCCGAAGAAACTACTGCAGCCAACATCACCATGGGTTTTCCGCTAAAGCAAAGCGACCTTTACCCCTTGTTAATTCAACTGTTTTCACTGCACAGCAATGCACTCCTCAAAGAAAAAGATTATCTTTTTTACCACCACGACTTGCTGCTTTTGCTCGCGCATGAAAAAATGCAATTGCTCTTCAATCCCTCTAAATTCAATGCACTCAGTCAGTGGATCACCAGCAACAACAAAGTATACATCACTCTTGAAAGATGCATTTCATTTTTGGGCGAAGAACTGCGCTTCATCCTATCGGCAGAAAACAAATTTGGCAACGGATTTTTAAAAAATACGCTACAGCTCACCCTACAACTTAAAAACAAATACAGCGACACACGTCCCATTGAAAGCGAATACCTTTTCACCTTTTATACCTTTTTGCAAAAATTATCGAACCTCGTTTTAAAATACAACCTCGAAGAACTCAACAACTTAAAGTCACTCAAGCGCGTTTGCCTGAAATTGGTGAAGCTCGAAAAACTATCCTTTTACGGCGAACCATTGCAAGGGCTGCAAATCATGGGAATGCTCGAAAGCAGAACCCTCGACTTTGAAAACATAGTATTATTATCAGTCAACGAAGGCGTGATACCGAAAGACAAACAGCAACAATCTTTCATACCCTTTGACATTAAAAAAGAATTCGGACTGCATACGCACCACGAGAACGACGCTATTTTCGCCTACCATTTCTACCGCCTTTTGCAGCGTGCAAAAAACATTTATTTACTGTATACTTCAGCCGGAGATGGCATGGGCGCACAGGGTGAAAAAAGCCGCTTTCTAAAACAAATAGAAATGGAGTATTCGGGCAAAAGCAATCCGAATGTGCACCTCTACAGCACACAGGCAGCAATCCCTGCATCAACAAGCAACAACGCCGACATCGACATTGAAAACTCCGCCAACATTGGCGAAAAGCTACAGTGCATGGCCGAAAAGGGATTTTCACCTTCGGCCATCAACAAGCTCATCGCCTGTCCACTCGATTTCTATTACCGCTATATTCTCGGATTGGGTGAACTTGAAGAAGTAGAAGAAGACATTGAGGCCAGCAGCATGGGAACCGCCATTCACAGCACACTTGAACGAATGTATCAACCCCACGTATCAAAAATCATAAAAATCAGCGACGTACAAGCCATGTTGCCCCAAGTTGAAAAAGAGCTCAAACAGTCCTTTGAAGCAGTAAAAATCAGCGAAATTGCGCAAGGCAAAAACCATTTGACTTTCAACATCGCCGTTGATGTTGTGACACAATTTTTGCGCAACGAAATTGCCTTTTTAGAAGAGCTCCAAAGCACCAATCAAGTGCTGACCATATTGAATCTCGAACAAAAAATGGAAAGCACCCTTGAAATTGAAGTACAAGGTCAAGTACAAAAAATTAAAATCAAAGGCATCGCCGATCGTATTGATCAAATAGGAAGCACCATACGCCTTGTTGACTACAAAACAGGAAGTGTGCAAAGCTCTGAACTTACTTTCGACATGGACACAATTACGGGCGATAAAAAATCAAAGGCCCTGCAGTTGATGTGGTACAGTCTTTTGTACCTCAACAACCATCCGCAGGTGCATAGCGTTACCCCAGGCATTATTTCATTTCGATCGCTGAGCAAAGGAATGATAGGCATCAAATACAAAAACGAAAGCAGCGCCAACCGAGACTCCTGTGCCGAATACGAAACCCAACTCAAAATCATTTTTGAGCATTTATTTTCCGGTAAATTTCGCTACTCGCACAACAGCGATGCCAAATATTGCCAGTATTGTTAATAGATCAGGACAGCTGTCAATTTTGCTATTTCAACACAAAAGAATTCAAAACGCTTTCGCCAATGGCCTGCGTGCTATTGCCCTGCTCCATTGTAAAAGTAAGGATGTATGCTCTGTCGTTCATCACCCACACATACTGCTCAAACTGCAAGTGAAATGCGCCTTGATCACCAGTATAAATCATTTTATGAAATTCAGAACTCTCTTTTTTAATGCGCTTACTCTCCAAAACATTTGAATTGGTGATCATCGATTTGATTTGTCCTTCCGATATTTCAACGTATTTGTTCAAGTCCAAATCATGACCTTTCAAATCCTGAGAAATCAAATTTACATTTTCACTAAACTTGTCTTGTTCCGACTCACTTGGCGAAAAAATAGCGAAACTGGTGCCCATTTTTCCACTGGTATCCAACTTCCAAGTTGCCGGATAGTGAATGCTAAAATTGGCTTTGGTAAAAACAATGTCTGTTTCAGGAGCTGCAAAAGCTAGACAAAGTGCACAAAGCGCAATAAATACAAAAATGTTCGATTTCATTTTACAAGATTTAAATTAGTGGGCGGTGAAGATAAAATAAACACAACACTTTCAGCCATTTCATTAAAAGCAATAAGGAAAGCTTGCATTTTCTATCGCTACAAAGTTTGATTTTATTTCCACCAAGCCTGCATTATCCGCCGGCTCCAAAGCGCAATAAAAGTAATGTCTTTTGAGCCACAGCGCACAAAAGAAAATTCTTTGCTGCTGCGAAAAGCAGAATAGTTTATCTTCGCACTATGGACGGACTCAGAAAACTATCGGCAAAAAACGACAACATCATTGCACCCGCAACAGCGCCAGGCATAGGCGCTATTGCCGTGCTGCGCATCTCGGGTGCCGATGCCATCACGCTGTGCTCCACTGTTTTTGAATCCATCAAAGGCAAAAAAAAATTAGTCGATGCCGCTTCACACACCGCGCACTTTGGCAACATCAAAGACGGCGATCGCATTCTCGATGAAGTGCTCGTCACCGTTTTCAAAGCACCCCACTCCTACACCAGTGAAAACACAGTAGAAATTTCCTGTCACGGCTCAACATACATCCAGCAAGAAATCATCAAACTTTTTCTTGCAAAAGGGGTACGTATAGCCGAACCCGGAGAATTCACACTGCGTGCTTTTTACAACGGAAAACTCGACTTGTCGCAAGCCGAAGCCGTGGCCGACCTCATTCATTCCACATCTGAAAGCGAACATCAGCTGGCCATTCAGCAAATTCGAGGAGGTTTTTCCAACGAAATAAAAAAACTGCGCGAAGAAATCATCCGCTTTGCTTCCTTGATCGAACTTGAACTCGACTTCAGTGAAGAAGACGTAGAGTTTGCCGACCGCAAAGACTTCATTGCCCTCATCACAAAAACAAAGGCAGCGATTCAGCATTTGATAGATTCTTTTTCAGCGGGCAACGTGATTAAAAATGGTGTTCCAGTAGCCATTGTGGGCAAACCCAACGTAGGCAAGTCCACCTTACTCAATGCGCTGCTGAACGAAGAAAGAGCGATTGTATCCAGCATCGCCGGCACCACGCGCGATACCATTGAAGACGAAATAAACATGAATGGCATCAAATTTCGTTTCATCGACACAGCCGGAATCCGCGAAACATCCGATGAAATAGAAAGCATAGGCATTGAAAAAACCTTTGAAAAAATAGCGCTGGCCAGCATTGTATTGTACCTGCTCGATCCATCAACGCCAGAAGAAGAATTGGCTTCTTTGCGTAAGTCCTTTTCTGAAAAAAGCAACAGCGATCGGCGCAGCTTAATATTTGTATTCAACAAAAGTGACCTCGCGACACCAAGCGTCAGCGAAAGTGACGACGTCATTTTCATATCCGCCAAAGACAAAACAGGCATTGACAAAGTGAAAACTAAAATTCTTTCATTGGTGAATTTAGGCAAGGTAAAAGTAGGCGACATCATTGTATCCAACAGTCGACACTATGACGCACTGTCTCGCGCCCACATTAGCCTTGACACTGTGCTGAAAAATCTCCACTCTAAAATCCCTACCGATTTAATTGCCATCGACATCCGCACCGCAATGCACGAACTCGGTACCATCACAGGCGAAGTATCAACCGACGACTTATTGGAGTCCATCTTCAGGAATTTCTGTATCGGAAAGTAACCACTACAAAACAGCGACAACCAAAAAGCAAAACCCAGCTAAAAAACTCTGTGTAATCAAGGGTTTTGAAAATTTCACACCTTCTATCAATGTTTAGGTTGCGCATCAAATAAATTGCTCACTACAACAACTTTGTACCCTAATTGTACGTCAATATCATAAAGCCCTTTGCTATTACGAATTATCATTTGAATGGCACGCGAGTAGGTTACTATGCAAAAAACTTCTATTGCACAAAACCAATTTACGTCAAACTATTCGTGACATTAAAAGAATGACAATTTAAACGAAAAAATCCCTCCAGTTTCCTGAAGGGATTTTCATTTCGGGCGAAGTATGGGACTCGAACCCATGACCCTCGGTACCACAAACCGATGCTCTAACCAGCTGAGCTAACATCGCCGTATGGGTGCAAATGTAAAGAAATTCTGCTTTGCCGCAAACATTCTTCTAAATCAAAAATAATTTTATCCCATTTTTCCCAACGAACTCCTTCCTTTACCCCCTATTTCTGAGCAATATCAATAGGCCTTGGCTGCTAATTTTACTATCTTTAAGCCACATGGAAAAAAGACGATTGAACATTGAAGGCATGGATTGCACCAATTGCGCCCTAACCATTAAAAAAGTGATGGAGAAGCAGGGTGCACTTGATGTTTCCGTGAGTTTCACAACAGGAGAAGCTGCTTTTTCAGCCGACCAAAAAATAGTACCGAACATTGTTGCCTCCATAGGCAAATTGGGCTATACTGTTGTGCCCGAAAACAGCGAGCAAAACGGAAGCGCTTCGGCGACGGTGAAACTCAAAAACATTTTGATTTTTTGCGCTTTGCTCACTACCCCCCTTCTGCTGCATATGTTTGCTGCCGAGGACAGCTTGCTGAACAATCCATATTTTCAGCTGGTTTTGTCGACTCCAGTTTTTGTAATAGGCTTTGTACATTTTGGAAAAAGTGCGTGGGGTTCTGTAAAAGTGGGACTTCCCAATATGGATGTGCTCATTTTCATTGGCGTCACGTCAGCATATGTCTACAGCTTGGTAGGCACTTTTGCTTTGCATGGCCACCACAAATATTTGTTTTTTGAAACCGCAGCATCCATAGTAACCCTTGTATTGCTTGGCAACTGGATAGAACAGCGCGCTGTTAAGCGCACCACGGGAGCCATTGAAGAATTGACCAAATTGCAAAAAACAAAAGCGAAAGTATTTAACGGATTGTTGAGCAAAGAGGTATACACGATCAAAAACGCCAATGAGTTGGTATTGGGAGACATCGTTATTGTGAGCGACGGAGAACAAATTCCAGCCGATGGCATGGTAAGCGAAGGCGAATGCTGGGTTGACGAAGCGATGATTTCAGGTGAAAGTTTGCCTTTGCTCAAAAAGCTGGGCAACCAGGTCATTGGAGGCACGCTTTGCACGCAAGGCAATGTAAAAATTACGGTGAACCGCATTGGCAAAGACACTACCTTGCAACAAATTATTCAGCTCGTAAAAAGTGCACAAGAAAACCAACCCAACATACAAAGGCTGGGCGACAAGGTGAGCGCCATCTTTGTACCAGTGGTGCTGGGCATTGCGCTGCTTACTTTTACGATCGCCTACTTTTTTGTTCACCTTTCATTTGAAACAGCGATGATGAACAGCATTGCGGTGCTCGTAATATCTTGCCCCTGCGCAATGGGCCTCGCCACACCAACGGCTGTGATGGTTGGCGTGGGCAAAGCTGCAAAAATCGGCATCTTGATCAGAGGAGGAAGTACGATAGAACGCTTGTCGGAAGTGACCTACATGGTATTTGACAAAACAGGAACGCTGACTACCGGAGATTTTAAAATTAAAAATATAAATCTACTCGCTCACCTTTCTTTGCAGGAGGTGCAAAACATAGTATTCTCATTGGAAATTCAATCAGCACATCCCATCGCCAAGTCGATGTGTCGCGAATTGAAAGAAAAAGCGGCACCACTTTCAATTGAAAATGTACTTGAAGTAAAAGGGCAAGGCATCAGCGGCACCTATAACAACAAGCAATACAACATCGCCACAGGCGTAGAAAACGGAAGCATAGACCTCTTTGAAGACCAGCAGCGCGTGGCATCGATTGAGATTCAAGACGAATTGAAAAACGACGTCAAGGAAGTCATTATTTTGCTTAAAAAACAAGGCATTCAAAGTGTGATGCTGTCGGGCGACCGCAAAGAAAAATGCGAAAATATTGGAAAAGAAATTGGCATTGATTTGATATACAGCGAACAGAAACCCGCTGACAAACTGAAAGTCATCGACGCTCTGAGCGCGAAAGGAAAGGTCGCCATGCTTGGCGATGGCATCAATGATGCGCCAGCACTAACAAAAGCACATGTGGGCATTTCCTTTGGAGGTGCAACAGATGTGGCGCAAAATTCGGCGCAAGTTATTTTACTCAACAACAAAAGTTTAAAACAATTGGGAGAGGCTATTTCCTTGTGTAAAATCACGCTTACGACCATCAAACAAAATCTCTTTTGGGCCTTGTTTTACAATGTATTAGCGATTCCTATAGCTGCATTTGGATGGCTACTCCCCATCTTCGCCGCCATCGCCATGGCCTTCTCCGATATTATTGTTATTGGAAATTCTTTGCGCATAAAGTCAAAAACACTAAATTGAACCCGATTTGGCACTAAAGCGCAACATATTGTTTTTAAGCAGTTGGTATCCCCACAAGGAAGATCCCACTTTGGGCATCTTTGTGAAGCGCCACGCCGAAGCTGTTAGTAAAATACATAACGTTTGTTTGATATACGTACGTGGTACTCAAAATCAAAAAGCACATTTCGAAAGCAGCATCAATGCCGACCATGGGGTTACTGAGATTACAGTTACTTTTAGAAAAAGTCACAAGAAGTTTGGCATTGGCACCATCATCAATTGGTCGCGCTACTACATAGGTCATCAGTTGGCATGGAGGGCTGTAAAAACCATGCGATTTAAACCAGAACTCATACACTTAAACATTGCTTTCCCTGCTGGAATTGTGGCGTCAAGCTGGCGATTTTGGAAGCGTATGCCTTTTATTGTAACCGAACATTGGACGGGTTACTTGCCAGAAGATCCGCAATACAAAGATTCAGTGTTTCGACAAATGGTCACCAAAATGACCATCAATGGCGCTAAAGAAGTGGTGACGGTTTCGGGCGGACTCAAAGAAGCCATGCGTGCGCACGGACTAAACAACAAGTACAGCATTATTCCAAACACCGTCGACACCAACTTCTTTTTTTACAACACCCCCATCGAAAGTCGTAAAAATTATTTTTTAGTGGTGGCTGATCTATTGGACAGACAAAAAAACATCAGCGGCATTATTTTGGCGATGAGCCATTTGCGTGAAAGATACCCAAACACTGAACTCAAAATCATTGGGCAAGGCGTTGACAAACAAACTTTAATTGAACTGGCGGCAAACCTGAACATAAGCGACAACATTCATTTTTTAGGTGTGCAAGAACCGGTGGTGGTGCGCAATCATATGCAAGAAGCACTTGCTACTGTTTTGTTCAGTCACTTTGAAAACCAACCCTGCGTGATTGCAGAGTCTTTTGCCTGCGGAACACCTGTCATTGCTACTGATGTTGGCGGTATTAAAGAACACTTGCTTCCTGAAATGGGCTTCCTTATAGCAGCCGGCGATAGTGAAGCATTGCTCAATGCCATGCAAAAAATTGTTCGCACCAAACCCTTTGATCCTCACGTCATCAGACAATATGCCATCGACCATTTCAGTTCTCTGAAAATTGGCACTAAATTCGACGAGCTCTACCTTAAGTACTGCAACATTGGCGATTAAAAAAATCATACAAAACTACCGTTCGGGTGTTAAAGAAGATTCCTACAAAGGAAAATATTTAAAAAATTTAAGCTCAAGCTTTATACTCAACATTGGCGCAGTAATCATTACCTATCTGACCAACTTAGTGTTGACCAACATTACCGACAAAGCCGAATACGGAGCGTACGTCGGCATCAACAACATGGCGAATATGCTCGCACTGTTTGCTCCCATGGGACTGAACATTCTGATTTTACGCCAACTGCCAGAATACAAAGCCAAAGAAAACTATGGCCTCATAAAAGGCTTCAACCGCTTCAGCATTCTCTCTATTTTCATTTTCTCAACGATTATTACGCTCATTGCCATTCTGGTTTTTACCAACTTTGATTTGATTCATGGCGTTAAAAACAAAAACTACATTGTGATTGGCCTCTGCTGTGTTCCACTACTCTCACTGCTTGGCTACTTTCAAGGGGTGCTCAATGGTTTGAAACACATTGGAAAAGCGCTCATTGGCGAAAAAATTATTCGACCTCTGCTCATTGCCGCCGGTAGCACACTGCTGTTTTTTCTTTATGCGAATCCTGATGGTGGCGACCTACTCAGTGTTTTTCTCGTTTCATCAATCATCGTATTGGCCATCGCCTATTTTTTAATGCAGCGCGGACTGAAGCAAGAAATACCCAATCATCAAGCCGAATACCAGCGTATTTCTTGGATCAAACAGGGCTGGCTCTTTGTGCCGCTTAGCGCACTATCGGTCATCAACTCACGCATCGACATACAAATGATTGGCATGATTATGAGCGAAAAAGAAGCGCTGAACAGCATCGCTCTTTTCAATGTAGCAAACAAAGCGGCGATGGGTCTGGGGCTCGGACTGCTGATTTCGAACTACGTGCTAGGACCCTCTGCTTCTGAATTGTTTCATACAGGTCAGCAAGAACGCTTGCAAAACATTGTCACAAAAACGTCGCGCATTGTGATGTTGTTGAGCTTGCCACTATTTTTGGGCTTAATCTTTGGCGGTTACTGGCTACTCGGTCTTTATGGTCCGGGCTACAACGAGGCCTACCCTACTTTACTGATCCTTATTTTCGGTCAGTTTGTCAACGTTGCCACGGGTGCCGTTGGTTACCTTTTGATACTCACCAAAAATGAAAAATACACCATCATTGGTATGGGCGTGAGCGTGGTGATTAACATATCGCTGAACCTTATGCTAATTGGCGATTATGGTATTGAAGGCGTTGCTGTTGCCACTGCTCTATCGCTTGCCGCCTGGAATCTCATTATGCTCTACTATCTCGTCAAGAAAACTGGAATCAACCCTACTCCTTTTAAATTCAATGGATAAGTCGCCACTGCATCCTCACTTTTTAATTGTAGGCGCACCCAAATGCGGCACCACTTCGCTCCATCATTATTTAGCGCAACATCCATCATTGTTTTTAGCGCCCAAAGAAATGCATTATTTTGGTAGAGATCTGCACATTAAAAATCAAACTGACAGCAGCACTTATTTCAACTCGTTCGCGCAAGGCGAAAATAAATTGCGCGGCGAAGCTTCTGTGTGGTACCTCTATTCACAAACGGCCCCACAAGAAATACTTGAGCAGTTGGGCAACATAAAAATCATTGTGTGCTTGCGCCGTCCCGATGAAATGATTTACTCGTTGCACCGCGAAAATATATTCAACGCCGACGAAGACGAAAAAAATTTCGAAGAAGCACTCGCCTTAGAATTCTACCGCAAAGCGAATCAAAAAATTCCCGCATCAGCGCGCTTCAAACAATGTTTACTTTATAGAAACAATGGTTTATACAGCGAACGCATACAACTTTACCTAAACACATTTGGCGCCGAAAACGTATACTTTGTACTGGCAGAAGACCTTAAAGAAAATCCACTGACAGAAACCAACAAAGTGCTTTCATTTTTAAATCAAAGTGAACTGAACGCGCTTTCAGCCGATATGCACAACACTGCCAAAACCTACTCATCAATGGCTGTGCACCAAAAATTTAAAACTGCCAGCGATTGGGAAAAGAAAATAGTGCGCTTCTTTTTGCCCTCTAAAAATTTGCGCGAAAAAATATTGAACCGCATCTACAACAGCAATATAAAAAATGAAGTTCCGGCAAAGATGAGCGATGCGATGCGCCATGAACTGCAACTCTTTTTTAGCGACGACATCAAAAAAACGGCGAAACTCATTCACCGCGATTTAAACCATTGGATCAACTGATATGTGTGGTATCTGCGGCATAGTAAATTTAAAAAAAGCATCATTCAGCACACCAAAAGTGCTGGAACAAATGAACCGTTTGATCGCCCACCGCGGACGAGACGACGAAGGTTTTGCGCTCTTCACTGCCGAACAAGCAAAGCCTTTTTTTGGCGATGACAGCGCATCCAATTTAAACGAAGCACATTTACCTTTTTTGCCAAAACAACATATTTCTGCCGCCGATGGCAACTGCGAAATAGCACTGGCACACCGCCGCCTGAGCATTCTCGATTTGTCTCCTACTGGGCACCAACCCATGTCGACAAGCGACCAAAAAATATGGATTACCTACAATGGCGAAATTTACAATTACCTTGAAATTAAAGAAGAACTGAAACAAAAAGGACATTCATTTTTTTCAAATTCTGATACCGAAGTCATTCTCAAAGCCTACCAAGAATGGGGAACACGATGCGTGCAGCGCTTCAACGGAATGTGGGCTTTTGCTCTGTACGACAGTCAGAAATCACTATTGTGGTGCAGCAGAGACCGCATAGGCGTGAAACCATTTTACTATTGCCACGACGATCACAAATTCCTTTTTGCCTCTGAACAAAAAGCACTGCTGCATTCTGGACTTATTCCAAAAAAAATAAATGCGCAAGCTGCTTTCGACTACCTCAGTTTTAACGAAATTGAAAACCATCCACAAGGCATTCTGCAAGGCATAATTGAATTAGCTCCTGCCCACCACCTGCTCGTTGACACCAGGTCGGGGAAAATGACCATTGAAAAATACTACACTTTAGAAGTCAACAACAGCACTGAAAAAGTTGACCCAATAAAGTCGGCAAAATACATTGAACAAATTAGTGAGCACCTCCAAGCCTCCGTTAAATTGCGCCTGCGCGCTGATGTGGAAATTGGCTCTTGCCTCAGTGGCGGACTCGATAGTTCTTCCATCGTTGGATTGATGCATCACTTGCAACCCAACAAAAAAATACATTTATTCACGGCAACCAGCAGCGACAAAGCCATCGACGAAAGTCAGTGGGCAAAAAAAATGGTAGACTTTACCAATGGGCAATGGCATACCACGCAAGCTACTTCAGAAGAATTATTGAGAGACCTTGAAGAACTCACGACGTGCCAAGACATCCCCCTCTTTTCTACCAGTACTTATGCCCAATGGCGCGTGATGCAACAAGTGAAGGAAGTTGGAATAAAAGTGGTACTCGACGGTCAGGGAGGTGATGAAATTTTTGCGGGCTACGAGCCACACCGCTATTTTTTAAATGGCGAAACAAACAAAAGCTGGAACAAAGCCTGGCTCAAACACCACGGGTTAAAAAAATTACCAACTTCAGTTCTCCAAAAAATGTACCGTGCAAAATTCGCCGATTTCAATATCATCAACAGCGATCTGTTTCAACGCTGTGCACCAACAACTTTTGCTGACTTTAAAAACATCCAACAATTTTCACTCAACGAAAGGTTGGCCTACGAATACGAAAACAGCTCGTTAAAATCGTACCTCAAATGTGAAGACCGCTGCTCCATGTGGTTTTCTGTAGAATCACGTGTTCCGCTTGCCGACGACCACACGCTTGCTGAATTGCTTTTCTCTATTCCAGGAGCTTATAAAATTCAAAACAACTCGCTCAAATTTTTGCTGCAATCTGCGGTCACAGGCTATTTGCCCGATGAAGTGCGACTGCGCAAAGACAAATTGGGTTATGTCACACCAAACAACCAATGGATATACAATATCAAAAACGAAGTAAAAGATTATTTCAGCGCTGACCTCAGCGAATACATTGATGTGGCTGCGCTGCTCAAAAACTACGATCATTTTTTCGACCAACGTCACAACCCCGAAAACCGCCGTTTGTTTAAATTCATTTCATTCGCCATGTGGAAAAAAGTCAATGCCATCCAATAGCCTCTTATGCAAAATAAAAAAGGAATAACGGCAAAAGAAAACCACGAAGAAAAAGCATTTTATGAAGGACCGCATTCGCGCTGGCGCGAATTTCTTTTTTTAAATACAGTGTTATTTGACTTCATAAAAAGTTTCAGAACCTTACACTTTCTTGGCCCATGTGTGACCGTATTCGGCTCAGCTCGATTCAATGAAGACCACAAACATTACCATCAGGCTCGCGCTATGGGGACCGCAATAGCCAACAGCAATTTTACAGTAATTACAGGAGGTGGTCCAGGTATTATGGAAGCGGCAAACCGAGGTGCAAAAGACGCAAAAGGAAAATCCGTTGGATGCAATATCGTGCTGCCGCGCGAGCAAAAGCACAATCCTTATTTAGATGAATGGGTCGATATCAAATACTTTTTTGTGCGCAAAGTATTGCTTACCAAATACTCCCATGCCTTTGTTGTTTTTCCGGGTGGTTTTGGCACACTCGACGAATTCTTCGAGTCTGTTACACTGATACAAACAGGGAAAATAGCACACTTCCCGGTAGTGGTAATGGGTCTCGAATACCACTCCAAAATGCATGACCACATCCAGTTGATGGTCAATGAAGGTACTATCGCACCAAGAGACCTTGATCTGGTGCTCTTCACTGACTCTGTTGAAGATGCCATGGCACACATCAACAAGCATGCAAGCAAACGATTTGACGCTGCACCAAGAAAAAAATTCAGACCATTGCGCGTACTATGGGAAAAAAAATCATAATAGTGCCAACATATTTCTTCACTGCCAAACGTTTAAAATTGTCCTATTACTTCTACAACTGTGTTCTCAAAAGGCTAATTCAAATCTCCAATCTACTGTTCGTTTAGAAAATTAAAAGAAGAAACGGAAATCCACCAATAGCTCTTTCAGTGCTAAAAACAGAAGCACTTGAATCCTGTAAATACCCATACAGAATATTGTCGACTTAGCGCTCATCAACGACAGCGATCTCTTTATCCATGAATACAATTTTCGTTCATTGCATGACAAAATACATTCTGCAATGGAAGGAAATGGAACGTCAAAGATCAACCTGAACAATATCCACCATCACTTCAAAAAAACGCATCAATACAAACACTAAAATTCTGGGGTCAAAAAAAACTATCATCAAGAAGAAGCGCTGCGACTTCGACACTTTTACTACCCAACTATTCAATTTATAAGGCTGGCACAATATTTTCTTGTATCTACACGAGGATAAATCATAAAAGAGCTTTTGTTCAGCACTAAAATGGCAAAAATGGGTAAGAACAGAATAACGAAACAAAACACCAATAACACTTGGTTTCATTTTGCCTTAATTTTACTGCTACTTCTCTTTATTTTCTTACCACTAAGATCCGAAAAAAATAAAAAAAGAAGAATCATTAACTATCATAAGGCGGCGCGTACCGTGGTGCGTTGGATGCTCAAAAATGTTGATCCCATAAACAAAGCATCCATCATCCCAACAGTGAAAAACATTGGCGCGCCTTGGTGTTTGCTCGAAGAAAAACAAATCACTATACGACAGCGATTTGAATACAGAATGAGTGCAACACTCGGCTGCAGAGCTGTTAAAGAACTGAAATTTTATGAAATATCAACGGGAGCACAGTACGATCTCGAAAAAACCACCAACCAAGCGCACATGATGGTTAACCAACTCGGCCTACGCAACATGATTGGTCATGTTAGTTTTCACGACTCAAGTGGTATGCATGAAAAAAGTTTTCAAAAACCATATCGTGAAGCAACGGAAAATCTCATCAAGAATAAAGTACGCGTTTTAATTGACTTCTGTTGTTCCAAGGTCATGATGCTATTGATAAAAAACAAAGACAAACTCTATCAATTGCCCCAATTACTAATTACGATGGAGGTCATCGCCCACACAAATTTAGAAAACATTTTGGGCAAAAGAGTATTCTACGAAAGTGGCATTTTTACTAGTATTCATCAACAATAAATCTTTAAAAAATGACAAACACAATTTTGATCATCGACGACAATGTGGAAGTTTGTGGAAACATTTCCGAACTTCTAAAGTTAGCAGGTTATCAAACTTTTACAGCTCAAAATGGAAAAAGCGGATTACAACTTGCGCACGAGCACAAACCCAATTTGATATTGTGTGACATTGTGATGCCAGAACTCGACGGATATGGGGTATTGCGTGCTTTAGACAATATACCTGACATGGAACACGTGCCATTTATCTTCATGACTGGGAAATCTGACAAATCAGATTTCAGACGAGGTATGGATTTAGGCGCAGATGATTACTTCATGAAGCCATTCAACGGAGACGATTTACTAAAAGTAGTGGCTACTCGTTTGAAAAAGAAAGGCGCAATACAATCAGTAGAAAACCACGAACAACAATGGAACAAATTGCTTCATAGTCCAAAATCATCAAATAGCATCAATAGTCTACAAGAGCATAGAACGATAAAAAAATTAAGAAAAAAAGACATGCTTTTTATGGAAGGTGATTCCTGCAATTTCTTGCATTTCATCATTTCAGGGAAAATAAAAATATTCAAATCAAATGATTTTGGAAAAGAATTCATAATAAACATATACAAGAATGGTGATTTTCTGGGGCATATTTCTTTGCTCGAAAACAGCAAACACAAAGAATCGGCAATGGCAATTGAAAACACAGAAGTAGCTTTAATTCCAAGAGAAGATTTTTTTCAAGCTTTATATTCGAACCAAGAAGTAGCGATGAAATTCATAAAACTAATGTCAAAAGATTATGCAGAAGCGGAAGATAAATTATTAAAGTTAGCTTACGATTCTGCAAGAAAAAGGGTAGCGGAAGCCATACTATATGTGTCGAAAAAACACAACCATTCCGACAGCGACAATGTATCTTTTAGCATTGACCGCGAAAACATTTCATCACTTTCAGGCATCTCACCAGAATCTGTAAGTCGAAATCTCAGCGACCTCAGAGAAGAAGGCTTGATAGAAACAGGAAATGGTACTCTAAAAATTCTCAACGTTAAAAAACTTATGACAATTAAGAATTAATAGTGCAAAACAACTATTCAAATATGGACCATTAAACCTCTGCGAGAAACCAATAAAAAAAATGTCATGAAAAAAATTGCTTACGGATTAATGGCAGGAGCAATCATGCTATTGCTCTCTCTGTTAATAGGAATATTGACCCATCTCGTACTTCCTGAAATAGAAAGCGAATATAAAAATACTAGACTTTTTCGTCCGTGGTCAGATCCAAGGATGTGGTGGTTCTTTGTTCACCCCTTTTCTTTAGCCTTAATTATGGCTTTTGTGTGGTCACCAACAAAAGACCTTTTTAAAGACAAACGATACACTGAAAGAGGTCTGCGCTTTGGCTTTCTATTTTGGATCATCTCACTACCTGGTCTAATGATGTCCTATTCCACTTTTCCACTTACTCTTATGATGACTTTCGCTTGGGCTCTATCAGGATTGATTCAAGTCCTATTTGGCGGATACTTCTTTTCAAAAACGTTGCAATGACCACCTTATAACAAATACGAAACAACTGCTGTAAATAAACTTCCTAATTAAAATAGGATAGAAATAAAATGAGTATTAATGTAATGAAATATCATTTTAAAAAAATTCGAATAGCTATTTTGACTGGCGTTATTCTTTCCGTTATTTCGTTTAGGCTCTCCTATTTTGCTCATTTCATTACATCAGAAATCGATAAAGATTATAGCAATACCTGTCTTCTTCGGTCGTGGTCAGATCCAAAAATGTTGTGGTTCTTTATTCACCCCTTTGTGACATCCGTTATTATGGCGTTTACTTGGAGTTTTGCAAAAGGGAATTTTAAAGACAAATTCAACACGGAGAGTGGAGCTCGTTTTGGTCTTCTATTTTGGATCATATCCCTACCAAGTCTATTGCTGTCATATTCAATTTTCCCTATTTCACTATTGTTGACTATCACATGGGCTATAACGGGATTGTCGCAAGCAATAGTGGCAGGATATATATTTTCAAAAACAATACAAAGAGGATAATCTATCACATTCTTTTACATCAGTTCAATTGATGACGTCAGCCGCCATATGAAACGAAAACGTGCATCAAATAAACATTAAAAAACACATTATGAATATGGATACCAGACTTCAGAAAGAAGATAAACCTGAAATAATTTCCCCGCCGGACTCACCAATACTGACTCCGAAGGAACAGGAAATCAGTCCCATGCCCAATGAAAATTCTCCGGCAATGCCAAAGCCAGAAATACAACCAGCTATACCTCCTGATTTTAAACCCATGCCTTAACAAATCAAAAGAACCGCAGTGCCTTCGGTTCCTTTGATTTAAAATACAGTACAAATAATTTCCTCAATCATTGTAAGTCCAAAAATAAAGCGCCGCAATTAGCGCTTTTCAAATTGTATTAGGCAAAAACTTGTAAATCAATTTCAATCTTATTTTCAACTTTGGTCACTCCAGGAGCCAACCAAGCGGTTCTCTCCGCTTCTTTTTTTTCAGCATAGGAACGCACTTTCCCTGAAAGCGAAACTTTTGACCCTTCTACCAAAACATTCACTTTATCACCATCTACAGTGGCACTGCGGTGAAAAGCAGCCGTGATTTTTCTCTTTATTTCTGATGGTACCAATTTGGGGATAAGTTTGACATTATTCAAAACACCGACTACTCCGATTAAATCCTTCACCATACTTTTTACAGCATTCCTTTGAAACTCCCATTCTACCTCCCCTTCCAGAGTAACCCAACCGTCTTCTACTTTTATCTTAATTTTATCTTCCTGCATTGCACTATGCCATTTTAAAGCATTAAGTACCGCTTCAGCTATTTCGCCATCACTCTTTTTACCGTTGAAATCTAGCTTTACCTCAATGTCTTCCGCCACGGCTTTGACACCAGCAACCCTTTTGGCCGCTTTTTCAGCCGATAATTTTTTGCTGTAACTATCAACTCTACCCGAAAGAGTAACAACACCATTTTTTACAGCAACACCAATTTCAGTAGCCTTTAATAAAGGCTCCCAATTAAGCTCATCCATTACGTCTTTTTGAATTTCAACATCTGTTTTCATAAAAATTTATTTTTAATAGGTTAGTAAAGCAAATAAATCTAAAACAGTTGATTAGATACATGACTCAAATCAAAAACAGATGTACATTTCATCAATACTCAATTTCATCTGATAAGATATTTGATTCGTTGTGATGGCTGTCATTTATTCTGTTGAAATTGTTTTGCTTCTTTATTGTGCGGGGGATATTTTGACCTTGTACCTTCAATGCTTCACTTATGAAAACTATCCTCGTTCCCATTGACTTTTCAAAAAATGCGCACAATGCACTGACTTATGCCATTGGCATGGCACATAAAAAAATTGCGCAACTCTTACTATTGCATGTTTGCCAACAAAAAGAAGGAAATACAACTAGAGCAACAAAACAAAAACAAAACAAATTAGAAGTTTTATGCGACAGCATAAACAAACTACAAAAAGTGCAATGTTCAGCGCAAATTGAAGAAGGAATCGTTACCGATTGCATAGAAAAAACGACTGCGGCACAAAAAGTTGATTGGCTCGTAATGGGTACAAAAGGAGCAAAAGGCATTAAAGAAATCTATTTTGGAAGCAACGCCAAAAGAGCCAGTCAAAAAGCGCATTGCCCTGTGATCATCGTTCCAAAAAAAGCGCAATACAAAGGTATACGAAACATCGCTTTCTATTGCAGTTACTATGACGTCGAAACATCACTTTCAACATTAATGCAAATCATTGAACTCGCAGAATTTTATACTGCGGATATTTTTGTTTTTCAAATCAACGACGAAGAATGCATTATGCAAGAAGAAAAAAAGCTATTCGAAAATTTCAAAAAGAAGGTACATAGCGCAACTAAATTCAAAAATATAGAGTTTCATCTCATTTCTGGAAACGACGACGAAGCCAGACTAGAATTTATTTTACATGAGGCAAGCAGTGACCTCCTCGCTATTTCAGCAAATAACAGACTCATGATGGAAAAAATATTTGGCGAAAAAACAAAACACAAAGCTATCAATCGTCGACAGATTCCGCTATTGGTCTACAACAGCATGCAGCAATCATCCCATTAAGCACATTTGTTCATTTTTATTTCATATCCATTTGAGCAGTAACAAGTCGTGTTGATGCGCAAGGTCAACGTTTTTAGGATAAATGCGAAAACCATATTCATACACACCAGACTGATCAATGGGAACTGCAGTTGAAAAAGTCAATTTATTTTTCACCAAGCCCCCCCCCGACAATTGTTTCTTAAAAATTATTTTATTGAAATCAGCATCTCCTACCCTCTTATCGATAAACACCACCTCAACGCCAATGTCATCTGGAAAAAGTTTTCCAATATCAACAGTAAGACTCGGCTGAAATTCTTTTCCAAGTGGAAACGGAAGTTTGGTAGCACCAACAAAATCTGGTGAGACGACACTTAAACTGTTCCAATCCATACCCACCCTGTTTTTCCATCGAATAAGCGATTTCACCAGTGCAAAATGATGAGCGCCCATTTTTTTATTTCTTTCAAAAAGCGGAAAATAAAATTTCTCTTGGTATTCTTTAAGCATTCGATGGGTATTGAAATAAGGAGCAATGCCAGCAATCGAATGTTTCATTTTCTCAACCCATCTATCCGGAATACCTTTGCTGTTTATTTCAAAAAACAAAGGTGCTATTTGCTGCTCAAAAATTTGATACAGTACATCTGCATCTGCTTGATCTCGCACATCGGGCACACTGTAATTCGCAGGCAAAGCCCAACCGGAATCCGCTTTGTAGGCTTCTGCCCACCATCCATCCATCACGCTGCAATTGAGCACACCATTCATCACTGCCTTCATGCCACTGGTTCCCGATGCTTCATTTCCTGCAATGGGCAGATTGAGCCAAACATCAGCCCCTTCAGTCATTATTTTCGCCAATGCTATATCGTATCCTTCTAAAAAAATGATGTGATTTTTAAAGCGATCTTGTTGCGAAACCTCCACCACTCTTTTAAGCATTTCTTGTCCCTCGAGGTCCTTTGGGTGCGCTTTTCCTGCAAACACAAAAACAATAGGCTTCGATTTATTAGAAAGCAAAGCTGCCAATCGATCCAAATCATGAAACAACAATGTCGCACGTTTGTAAGTTGCGAATCGGCGCGCAAATGCGACAATCAGCGTTTGCTCGTTTAAAATATGTTCTTCATCAAAAGGAAGATCCGCCCCTTTTGCCACTTGCAGTTTGATCCTTTGTATTAATTTTTTTTTCAACTGCAAATGAACATTCCACAATACGCTGTTCTCTACTTTGTGTATTTTTTGCCACAAAGCGCTTGTTGAAAGTTGTTGCGTGAATATTTTTTCAAAATTATCAGCGTACAATTGCTGCCATTCATCGGCAGTCCAAGTGGAATAATGCACACCATTGGTAACATGACTGATACTCAACTCTTCCTCCGCATAGCCTTTCCAAAGAGCAGAAAATATTTTGCGAGATACTTTTTCATGCAAATCACTCACTCCATTAGTTTCTTGTGACAATCGAGTCGCCAAATAACTCATTGAAAAAGTTTCATCAGAGTCAGCAACATTTACTTTTCCTAGTGCAAGAAAGCGTTCCCAAGAAATATTCAACAAATTACAGAGGTACGAAAGGTACACCCTAAGCAAATTTTCATGAAAGCGATCGTGTCCCGCAGGTATTGGCGTATGCGTTGTAAAGAGCGACGAAGATCGCACCATTTCAAGGGCCTCATCAAAAGATAAATTTTGCTCTTGCACTAAAAACAAAATTCGCTGTAAGCCGGTAAACGCGGCGTGGCCCTCATTGCAATGAAAAATATCAGCTTCGATATTCAATGCGCGCAGTATTTGCACGCCACCAATACCAAGCAACATTTCTTGTTTGAGACGATACTCCTCATCACCGCCGTACAAATTTTGCGTAAGGGTGCGGTCCTCAATACTATTTTGCTGAATATCAGTATCCAGTAAATAAAGGGGAATACGTCCCACTTCTACTTTCCATACCTTTGCTAAAACGGTGCGACCTGGCAGCGTAAGCGCAATTTTAATCCACTGTTTATCGCTGTCGTACACCGGCAACAAAGGAAGATTGGTGAATTTTTGTCTTTCTTGAATTGCATGTTGCGCACCATCAACAGCTACTTCTTGCTTGAAATAACCACTTCTATAAAGCAATCCAACGGCAACCAAATCGGCACCACTGTCGCTGGCCTCCTTTAAATAATCACCTGCCAAAATACCCAAGCCTCCCGCGTACAAATGCAAGGTAGCGCAAACACCATACTCCATGCAAAAATAGGCGACTTTGGGTTGATTTTTAGCCAAATTGAATGTCATATATAACTCAAAATCGGCCTGTACTTTATTCAGTCTTAAAATGAAAGGAATATTTTCTTCAAGATTTTCCATTTTCACAAAATCCAAAGCATTTAACAGTGCCGTTGGATTGTGATCCACCCTTTGCCAAAGATCAGCATCAATGCTTGCAAAGAGTTCACGAGCTTCGTTGTTCCACGACCACCACATGTTTTTCGCCAATGTTTCCAGCGCTTTTAATTTTGCTGGAAGTATTGGCTGCACAAACATTTTTCGCCACACAGGTTTGTTTTCTTCTTCCACATTTGTCTCCGAATACATATCGATTTCATGCACTTTCGGCGCATGAACAAACTGTGCAGCGCGACCTGCTGCTTTGTTTAAGGCAATCGCGAATGCTCTCTTATAATTGCCAATAACCTGTTTCCACGAAGTTATTTTAAACAGTTCATAAGCGGCATCAGTGCTACTTTCATTGCTTTGTGCTACGCTAAATTCTTTGATCGTGTTGACTATAGCTTGCGTAAGCTCAAGGTCATTGTCATCATTTCGATGGAGTACAGCAATGCCATCCGAAATACCTTCCGTCTTTCCTTTCATAAAACTTCCAAACCCACTTAAATCAGTGGTAATAGTGGGCACATGAAAAGCCAAACTTTCTTGTGGAGTGTATCCCCAGGGTTCATAATAAGAAGGGAAAACCGATAGATCGAAACCGATCAATAAATCGTAATAATGCATATTAAAAATACCATCATAGCCATCCATATACGCTGGAACAAAAATAACCTTGGCTCTTTTGCTCGTGGTATTATCGAGGAGATTTCTGTTGATGCGATTGAAAATCAAATCATTATGAATACCTTGCAAACAATGAGTTAAACAATTGGGGCCCTCTAATTCAGAAGCCAATGACTTAAACATTTTCTCGAGCAAATCTTTTCGTGGACCCGTATTGTGTGCAGGCACAAAAATAAAAGCAATGAGTTCCTTCCCCTCCTCCTCAGCGTTGAGTGTTTCCAATGCATCAATAAATAAATCGATGCCCTTGTTGCGAAATTCGTAACGACCACTTTGTATCAAAAGCAAGGTGTCATCGGCAAATTTTTGGCCCAATAAAACTTGCGCCACTGATAGTAATTTCTGTCGGGCCAATGCCCTTTTTTCTTTGTATGCAGAAGCCGAAGGAACTATCGCTTCGTCAAAACCATTGGGTGTTATCACATCGGGCGCTTTCGCTAAAAAATGAATGCATTCCTGTTCAGTGATCGAACTCACTACCGTAAAGCAATCCGCTGAAGCAGCGGATCTGGTTTCCATTGAATGTTTTGCAACAACATTGAAATCGCGAGCGGTGGTGGCAGGAAGGTATTCTTGCATTTTAGAATAAAACGGCCGCCCACTGCCGGCAATACATCGCCCCAAAATAGTAGCGTGCGTAGTAAAAACAGTGGCGATTTGTGGAACCCTTTCTTTAAGGTAAAGCAATCCAGCTCCGCTCAGCCACTCGTGAAAATGGGCAATAATTTTATCGCTAAAAGTGAAGTAGTAATGGTAAAAACATTCTATTACTTTTCCAGCAGCATAGGCAAAAAGTGTAGGTTCAATATAGTCCCAACCTCCAGATAAGGAGTCAACTTGATGCTCCATCCATAGCTTTTTAAAAATGTCGTCTTTGTTTTTGTAAAACGGAGAAAAGTCAACCAATAAAACGATGGGCTTTCCCGCTATTTTCCACCGACCCACCTTTACATTCAAACCAATGCTTGCCGCATGCTGCTTCCACGACGAGAACATTTTTTTGTCCTCCATAAATTCGCTGTGCTCCGCTGCCCCCTTATAGATATCGGGACCAATCATTAGCAGTTGATCTTCGCGCTGACGCTCAATCGTTAATACTTTAGTACTAATGACGGTATGGATACCACCCACTTTATTACAAACCTCCCAACTGACTTCAAAAATATAGTCGGGATCACGTTCTAACTCTAGCATAATTGATTGCCACACTGAAAAAAAGCGTAGCCCAACAAGGTACGGTCAACGCTGTGCCGCAAAAATGACAGACCTCAATTGCATTTGTGACGCACATCAGCGTAAATTACTTAGCTTTAAGCAAATGAAAAACATGTTCACCATAGTCGCCCTTCTTCTGCTCTGTGCCACTTCCTGCATGCAATCGGTCGCTGACAAAAAAATAGCTGTACAGACATTGGGCGTTTTTCCGCAAAAATTTAAAGATTCAATCGCCGCCGCTGTGCATCGCTATTTCGGCTTTGAAGTGGTTGAACTGCCGCAAATCCAAATACCAGAGCGCTTCTTTACCAACGTGAAATCTCCCCGCTACCGCGCCGACTCTATTATAGCGCTATTACGGACTGACAAACCAGATTCAGTAGACTACGTTATTGGACTCACATCGGCGGATATCTCTGTAAGCAAGCGCGATAGTCAAGGCAATATACGCCAACCCCAAGCGCGCTATGCCGACTGGGGTGTGTTTGGATTCGGTTACATTGGTCAAGCGGGGTGCGTAGTATCCACCTTTCGCATCTACCATAAAAACTTAGCAACAGTAGTGCTTAGAATGCAAAAAATAGCTTTGCACGAGATCGGCCATAACCTAGGTTTGGCGCACTGCACCAACAACAATTGCTTTATGCGCGACGCGGCCGAATCCATAAAAACCATCGATCAAGTAGAAATTAACCTTTGCGAAAACTGCAAAAGTAAAATTCAACTAAAGCACTGAAATACAGACTTGCCTGTAAGCAAAAAGCAAGCTGTTCGACCAAGTACCTTTAAAAGTGCTAACACCCTGTTCTTACTCGTGTATTTCCTTACAAATAATACCTTATGGAACAATAAAAGCAAGACTTTTCAAGAAAGTGCTGTATCTCTCTTTTTTTTCCTGAAAAAACTGTACTTTCGACCCTTTGTCATTTTTGAGAGATGTCAGTTGAAATTCGAGTAAAAGTTAAACAAATATTTTCAGCGTACCTGGAGCAGCACAGCCACAGAAAAACTCCTGAACGATTTGCCATACTTGATCAAATTTACTCTCAAAAAGGACATTTTGAAATAGAGTCGCTCTATGAAAAAATGAAGAAAAAAAATTACCGCGTGAGTCGCGCTACCTTGTACAACACAATGGATTTGCTGCTCGCCTGTAATTTGGTTAGAAAACACCAGTTTGGAAAAAATCTAGCGCAGTTTGAAAAATCACACGAATTCAAGCAACACGACCACCTCATTTGTACCGAGTGTGGAAAGGTGACTGAATTTTGCGATCCGCGACTGCAAAACATAAAATCAACCGTGGGAGAAATTTTAGACTTTGATGTTATGCATCATTCTCTTAACTTGTACGGCGTTTGCTCATCATGTAAATCTTTGAAAAATTCGAAATGACAAAAGTTGATGTATTATTAGGCCTCCAATGGGGAGATGAAGGAAAAGGGAAAATCGTTGATGTATTCACACCCAAATACGATATCATTGCACGCTTTCAAGGCGGACCGAATGCTGGGCACACGCTCGAGTTCGACGGTATAAAACACGTTTTGCACACCATTCCTTCGGGAATTTTTCACGACGATACCATGAACATCATTGGTAACGGCGTTGTGATTGACCCTGTTATTCTCAAAAAAGAAATTGAAAAACTCACCACGCGTGGTGTTGACGTAAGCAAAAAAATGTTCGTGTCGCGCAAAGCACACTTGATTTTGCCTACCCATAAATTACTCGATGCTGCTTCGGAAGCTGCAAAAGGAAAAGCGAAAATTGGTTCTACACTGAAAGGTATCGGGCCAACCTATATGGACAAAACTGGTAGAAATGGTTTGCGCGTAGGCGATGTTGAACTCAGCGACTTCATGGAAAGATACCAAGTTTTGGTTGACAAGCACAAAGCGATGCTCGACCAATACGGCTTCGACTACAACGGACTCGAAACTTCTGAAAAAGAATGGTTCGACGGCATCAACAGCCTTAAAGAATTGACCTTCATTGACAGTGAACACTACCTCGCCGATGCTTACAAAGCCGGCAAAACAATATTGGCCGAAGGCGCGCAAGGTTCCTTGCTCGACATCGACTTCGGATCTTATCCCTTCGTTACTTCATCCAACACCATCTGCGCCGGTGCTTGCACAGGCTTAGGCATCGCTCCAAACAGAATTGGCGAAGTGTTCGGTATCTTCAAAGCCTACTGCACACGTGTGGGCAGCGGACCGTTCCCTACTGAATTGCTCGACGAAACTGGTGAAGCAATGCGCAAAGAAGGCAATGAATTCGGCTCTACCACTGGTCGTCCAAGAAGATGCGGATGGCTTGACCTTCCGGCATTGAAATACTCCATCACCTTGAATGGTGTTACACAACTCATCATGATGAAGGCCGATGTGTTGAGTATTTTCGACACAATCAAAATATGTACGCACTACTTGTATAAAGGCGTTAAAACCGATCGTTTCCCTTACAACGTTGAGCCTGAAAATGTTCAACCGATATACGTAGACATGAAAGGCTGGAGCAAGGACCTGACAGGCTTGACATCTCCAGAAGACATGCCGAAGGAATTGAACGACTACATTCTTTTCCTTGAAAAAGAATTGGAGACGCCCATCACCGTTGTATCGGTAGGTCCCGACAGAAAACAAACTTTGCTTCGCAGCGCAGCACTCGTTTAACCGCGCTAAATGAGGGATCCCCAATGAAAACTACAGCGTCATTTTGGATCCTGTCATTTTTGCTTCTGCTCGCTTCTGCCCTGCCGGCGCAGTTTAGCGAGAAGAAAGAGTATGTTGAAATTTTACAGGCCGACTATTTAGAATCCACTAAGCCCGGAGAACAAAAACTCGTGGGCCACGTGCGCCTCAAACAGGGCGCCGTGATACTCGCCTGCGACAGCGCCTTTATTTACGAGAAAAACAACGACTTTTATGCTTACGGTCGTGTTTTCATGAACAAAAAAGATTCTGTAAAAACCTACTGCGACGAAATGAAATACTTTGGTGAAAAAAAACTCACCATCTTCAGCCGCAACGTACGCATGATCAGCGACAAAACCATTATTGAAACCGATCAACTCTTTTACGAGAACGAAAAAAACAACGCCTACTACCTCGACGGCGCCAACATCAAAGCCGACAAAACAAAAATTTACAGCAAAAAAGGCTACTACAACACCAGCACCAAACAAATCAATTTCAAAAAAAATGTAGTGGTGAAAACAGCCGACTTCAGCATTATTTCTGACACACTCACCTACCACACGCCCACCCAAAAAACCACATTTAACGGTCCAACAAACATCCTTTCAAAATCGGGAAAAATATATTGTGAAGAAGGATATTTCGATGAACTCAAGCAAGAGTCGGTGTTTAAAAAAAACGCCCGCATTACCGAGAAATCACAAATCATATATGCCGACTCCATTCACCGCAGCAGTAAAAGCGCCATCACTGACGCATACCGAAACGTGCGAGCGATAGATACCGTAGAGCACATCACCATCTCAGGAGACCACGGTATTTTTTACGAGAAATCAGGAAAGAGCATCATGACCGAGCGCGCTTTGCTAGAACAACTCATTGACAACGACACCTTGTTTTTACATGCCGATTCTTTGAAGGTGATAAACGACACCCTTAAAAAAGAAAGAAAAATTTACGCTTACCACGGTGTTCGTTTTTTCAGAAAAGACCTACAAGGCACCTGTGACTCCATGACCTTCTTTCCTTCCGACTCCCTCATTCGCTTGTACCACAAGCCTGTCATTTGGTCAGGAGAAAGTCAAATCACGGGCGACTACATTGAGCTTTTTATTTACGAAAGTAAAATTCGAGAACTGCGCATTCACAAAAATGGATTCATCATTTCGAACAATGGTCCAAACACCTACGACCAAATAAAAGGCCGAGATATGGTGGGCTATTTCGACAAGGGAAAAATGAAAAAAATGAAAGTCACAGGCAACGGTCAAACCATATACTACGTCAAAGAAAGCGATGGTTCTTATGTAGGCGCCAATCAAGCCGACTGCAGCAACTTAATGATTACATTCAAAGAAGGAAAAATATCAAAAATAAAATTCTTTGTGAAGCCAAGTTCAGTGTTTCATCCTATCGAGAAAATTGATGTAGCGAAATTGAAATTAGAAAATTTCAACTGGCGCGAAAATGAAAAACCAAAAACAAAGGAAGCGCTTTTTAAGTAGTATTGGTTAGATGAGCGAAAAATGCAGCGAGGCGAAGCCTCTGAAATGTAGCCGTCGCTTAGCCAAAAGAACGCTAAACGAGGCGGAGGATACTTGGTAAATAGGAACCAACGGGATCTATTTTAGAGGAATGGCTTTTAAATTACTACATATCTATGTTATTAAATTTATAGATCAAGACTAAACAGTTGCGCGCCAAAAAGCTTAGCCAAGAAAAGAAGGCATCTGATAACGCAAGTGCTTAGTTCAGAGAATATAAAATATTAGCGGTGATAGGCCAGGGATATTTTAATAGTTTTGGAAACAATAGTTTAACGATAACATGTTCGATTTTTTGAAGTCCGTATCTTTCGCAGAGGGCGAGCGTTTTTGTTATGTGGTTTTTCTTTTTCAACAGATAGTGAAGTATCTCCAGATTGTCACTTTTGCTGTGCTTCTTGTAAATATTTTCAATTTCCAATATCCTTTTATTCGAGCCACTGCCTGATTTGTGCGCTTCATGCAAGCGGTATGCTGAAAGATAGCGTGTAGTATAAGTGGTCTTTATTTTGCATTCATTTGCGCGAATCAGCCATTCCCAGTCGAAACAATAGTGCATATCCACATTCAATTCTCCTGTTTTTGTCCATGCTTTCTTTGTCCAGAATGTACTGGGTTGAATATAAAAATCATAGTCTGTTATTTTATGATTCTTTTGTGCGCCGATAACATTTGATCCATAAGCAAAAGAACTGTTTTCTTTGAAATGAAAGCAATTTCCTGAGAGCAGTTGCTCTGCGTTGCAATCAAGATGCTGGGCAACAAAATTCAGTGTTCCCGGAAGAAAGTAGTCGTCTGAATTTATCCAACACAAAATATCACCTGTCGCCCTATTGAACCCTTGATTGATCGCATCACCTTGTCCTTTATCGGGGGCGCTCTGCCAAAAAGAAATATATTGCTCGTATTTCTTTATTATTTCAACTGTATTGTCAGTGCTGTCGCCATCCATAATGATGTACTCCAAATTTGGATAGCCTTGCATGATGACCGATAAGATGGTTTCTTCAATAAATTGTCCTTGATTGTAACTTGGTGTTACAACGGTTATTTTGGGATAGTAATTATTTAGCATGCATTGGCACATTGAAGTTTTGTAAGATGCATACAAATACGACACCCAAGCCTGGCATCAAAACGAAATCATCTTCCTTAAAGCTCTTAAAAACCAAGCAGGATTTGATATTTATCATCACCAACGCCACTATTTCAGCACATTTACGAATGCATTTTTGAAAAGAAAATTCAATAAAATTACTGCCCTTGAGACATTTTTTGCTCAACAATGAGGCACTTGTGTTGATGCACAAGTTGCATTTATTCTTAGCCGAAATTTATTCCTTTCAGTGCAAACAAACAGTTTGCAGCAAAGAAGAGCGATAGACAAGTATCAATCTTCAAAATATGGAATACCTGAATCACTGATGTAGCCCCAGCGATAATTAAAATATACGGGATAAACGATGCGCCAACCCGGCACAACAACACTTTCTTTGATACTCAAATACGTGGGCTGAATTAAGGTTTGTGTGCGCAAAACATACAAGCCCTTTAAGTCATTTTTGCTCAAAACCACGGCACTCGCATCGTCGTTGAACTGCGCATTGTCCCAGTGTTGATAAGGCAAAATAACTGTACCATTTAATGCCACCATTCCAATTGCACCATTCAAGCGCACTAAAAATTTTTGACTGTCAAAATGAACCTCGAGTACATCGTCGTACAAGGGTGACAAGAAAAAAGCAGCTTTGTTGTACGCCCCCACTTTACCGTTTTTTCGAATTTTGTAAAAAGACGAATGCGGCATACTGTGCTCTTCCAAATCTATATTTGCAATGCCGTATTTTTTGAGAGTATCGGCAACAGCGTAAAACGGAATGTCATTGGATTCAAAATAATAGTTATTTGGATCTTCTGCTGACATTAGATTCAGTTGCGTGATTTTTTCAAATTCACTTTTAGAGATTTTTCTTTTAGTACCTGCCAAATCCAACACATAATATTGCTCGTTGATTGCCGCAACAAAACGCAACACAAATGGAGTACTGTGATACAATGCACGACGATCAACATCAAGTAAAGTAAATTCAGCCTTCGCTATTGTTTTACCGTCGTAGGACAACAATCCCCA
>CANFBW010000034.1 GCA_947444925.1 Flavobacteriales bacterium
CCTTCAGGAACTGCGGTGAGCAATATTTTCTCACCCTCTAAAAAGCATTGACCAACCAAACCTTGGCCTACCTTTATTTTTTTTTCAACATATTTGCGTTTTTCGTAGGCATAAAAACCAACCAAATCAAGGTGCACATCGGCTTTATCATTGTCGTTCAAAATAAAAATACTACCCTGGTTCGCATTGACATACTTCACCAGTTCAGAGATGATGTTGAATCCAAAGTCACTCAAACGCTCTGAATTGGCGCGCAACACGTCGGCAAATTTGGTCAAACCTTGGGAGGTCCAGTTGCGCTGCTTGTCTTCTTCAGAAATCAACAACAACCGATTGCGCATTTCAATCAGCGCATTGCCCAACACATCTGCTGAGCCATTTGATGAAAATTGGTATTCCAACTCACCTTTTCCAATTTTTTCAGCAAATACGGAGGCGTGTTTGATACGTGCCGAAATATCGCCGAGTGACTGCATTACCTTACCCACTTCATCGCTGATGGGTTCTCCTATTTCTTCATGAAAATCTCCTTGCGCATAGGCCACCGAAATTTTTGCAGCCCTTTCAACAGGAAGCAATACGCGTTTAAATAAAAACACAAATAGGTAGATAAGTAGTGCTAAATCAAGCAGCACTCCTATCAATACAAAATAAGCGCTAAGCGTCATCGCAGCTCTACTTTTCAGCACTTCCAACACATAATCCTGTATAAAAAAGACCAACCAAAGCAAGTGCAAGAAACAAAGTGCCATGCAAAAATTGCGAATGTGTTTTTTTAAAGAAGTTGTTTTCATTGGAAATGTTATTGAAAAATGAAGGTGCTACGTACACACCAAAAAAATGTTGCTACTTCTTAGCAAAACTATACTGCGCATTGCTTTTGAATATTGCTCTAAACATTTCAAAAACAATGCACGCGCTAATGAACACCGCCGAAACAACAAAGCCATATTTCAACATCAACAGCGACGAAATGCCCATGAGCAACAAATACACAAATACCCTGATAATCAATGGCAACTTGCCAAATGACTCCGACACTTCTTGCTTGAATTCATCAAAACGCTCTTCATTGAAGTGGTAGTTTTTTTTGCTCGCTGCGCTTTCGCTCGTTGCACCTGCAGCAGCTTTTGGTGCTGCATTGCGCGATGTTGAGGCATAAACAGGTCGATTGTATTTTTGCTGACGCGCAGCTTGTTTCAATTTAATTTCGTTTTCAAAAGCTGCCTTTTGCGCCTGCTGCATTTCTTTTTGCACCAACTCAAAAGAACGCTGCACCTCCACAAATTTATCCTTTGCATTGGGCAGCGCACAACGGTCGGGATGGTACAGCATCACCATTTTTCGATAAGCCTTTTTGAGCTCCACTCCGTCGACCCCCGGACTCACATTCAATACTGCGTATGGATTCATAATGCTTCTTTTTTGCTTTTCTTTAAAAATAAATGATCTTCCCGAAGGCCGCTGAATAAACGCAGCAAAAGAACTAACAGCAAGCTGTTGAAAGCAACAAGCGCTTTCGCACTTATCAACACATCGCCACTCACAAAATGCAGCAAATCACCAGCACATCTCTACAGCACTAGCTTACTTTAGTTGAAAACTATTCCGTATGATAATTGACAGCAAAGGCAAAAGCATCAATGTGGGTCAAGTACATTTTCAAAAACGACAGTTCTTCAAGTACAAAGCCGTCGACGATACTTCATCAAACTCTTACCGAAAAATTTTCGTTCGCAAAGACAAAGCCAGCGGCATCACTACCAGCGAAGTGCGCACACTATTTATATACAAAGAACTGCGCGGCGACTATACCGTGCGCTGCCGCAACATATACATTCACAAAGCAAACGGACAGCAGGTGAAAAACGAACAAACCCAAACCATCGTTATTCCTTTCGCCCTGCAAAGTAAAATACACGGCATTGTTTCCATGTTTTTGGCCAGCGAAGAATAAAGCGAAACCTCTTTCTTTTTTCTGCGTAACACCCGTGTATTTTTCAACTATGATTAAAGAAGCAACCATTCAACAAATACTCGAGTTATCGGGTGGCGACAGTTCAATTTTGGTAGAACTGTTTGAATCATTCAACAACGACGCGGCGGAGCTGCAGGAAGAAATTGTAGCTGCTTTCGAGAAGCACGACTACAAAGCACTAAAATCAAGCATTCATACTTTAAAAGGACTCAGCGGCACCATTGGCGCAACTTCTGTTGCTGAGCTGTGCTACAACATTGATCTCGAGCTTAAAAACAGTGGCGCTTTCACCGATGAAAATGCCCTGCAACAATTGGTTGAAGAGAACGAAAAACTTAAAATATACATCATCGACAAATACTTGAAATAAAAAGTACAATGAAAAAAATATTTTTAATTGAAGACAACCCCACTGAAGGCTTTTTACTCCGTATTGCACTCAGTAAGGTACCCAATTGTGAATTGCACCATTTTGCAAACGGACAAAAAATGCTCGACAAACTCGACGAAGAACCCGACATTTGCATCGTTGACTTGAATTTGCCCGACATCAGCGGCATGGAATTAATGGAAATCATCAAAGAAGCCTTACCCAACTGTAAAATCATTGTGGTGTCAGCCGAAAGAAATGCCGAAGTCATTGTAAAAATACAAGCGACTTTCACACCTTATTACTTAATTAAAAGCGATGCTGTTTTAAAAGCGTTAAAGGTGTTGGTGACCGATATTTTGAGATAAACAAGCATTGCATGCACGCCGCAGAAGACTTTAAATAAGGCAAGAGAACTTAAAGAGTACTGTAAATAGCACACGTAATCAGTTCGCCACAAAAGCTTCACAGAAAAAACGACCTTCCATAGGCTCCCAGATAAATCCACAGCAACTTCTGGCACATGTTGGGTGCCATCAGATTATCATTTAATTTTTGTGCCAACACAATTCAGGAAACGAATCAGTTGTAAATTTGTCGAAAAAATCAAACAAAAAAATTATCAAAATAATCAATGAAAACAACATTTAAACAAGTGTTTTGCATCAAAAAATAACGCGTTTTTGTGTGAAAAAATCTAACAACAACAACAACAACAACAACAACAACAACAACTTTAGCATGTAAAAAATATTTTCTATGAGTTGACACAAATCATCTGTGACTGATTTATTTTAGCGCACGACATTGTCGACATTTACAAAATGCTAGTGGGACTTGTAAATGAAAACAAAAACGAACGCTTGCGGTTAAAAAACCGCATTGACAAATGCGGTAGAGATGCCATTGTATACGAATTTCCATCTTGCCTACACGCTCAAAAATTTTGCAACAAAACCATTCCCACACTACTCTTTATTTGGCACAATGAAGAAAAAAAGACCGACATCGAACTCGTTAAAACATTTAGTAAATTGACTATGGTCGTTGTCATTGGCAAAAACAAAGACGACTCTTTTCATTTTATAAACAAAGGCATTGAACACTTTTTTGACCGCGAACCCACACCGCAAGAAATTTCAGATTTACTAGAACATGCCTTTAGCAAAAGTAAAGAGGAGAGCGGTTATATCTTTGTCAATTCAAAACGCAAAAAACACAAACTTCACTTTACTGAAATACACTTCATCAAAGGAGCTGTAGACTATATTGACGTGTATACCAAAGACAAAAAATATTTGGTCAACAACACGCTAAAAAACATTGAAAAAATTCTACCCTCACACTCCTTTACTCAAATTCACCGTTCAACAATTGTCAATATTCATAAAATTGACTTCATTGAAAAGGGTTTCGTCAGCGTCAACGACACAGAATTAAAAATAAGCGCTACGCACAGAAAAAAAACAAATGAACGCATACAACACCTGCAAACAAAGCAAAAAAACGCCTCTAACTCTCAATACATATTCGACCGTTACGCTTTCAACGAAAGTAGATTGCTTTGCTTCAGCATCAACAAAAAGGGTAAAATAAAGCAGTACAATGAAAATCTAGAGCAGGCTACAGGTTATTCAGAAGCAGAAATTAAAGCACTTTCATTTTTCGATTTAGTGCATGAAAGCGACAAAGCAGATACCGAAAAAGAACTACGCCTGCAACTTACCAAGCAAATTTCCGTAAATTTTGCGTGCCGCATTAAATGCAAAAAAAACAAATACATTTGGCTAAGTTGCACCGCATCGCACAACAACGAAACACAACTTAGCACGATAACAGCCTACAATATTTCCGACGATGCAAGCATCAGAAAAAAATTACTTGCCACCCAAAAAGAATTGGAAGACTATAAATATGCTATTGACAAAACCGCCATTGTCGCCATCACTGATTTAAAGGGCAGCATTCTTTATGCCAACGACCTATTTTGCGAACTGTCAAAATACAGCAGAAACGAATTACTCGGAAAAAATCACCGCATACTCAACTCAAGAGAACACAACAAAGCCTTTTTCAAAAATATGTGGCGCACCATAAGTAGCGGAGAAATTTGGCAAGGTGACATTAAAAACAAAACCAAAGACCACCAATTTTACTGGGTTGCCACCACCATTATTCCCATTGCGGATACAAATAAAAAAATCACAAAATACCTTTCTATCCGACGAGACATCACCGAAAGAAAGCAACTGGAAGCCTTGCACCTTGAGCGCATCACAATGGAAAAGGAAATAGAATTGGCAAAAGAAACAGCAAAAATAAAAAGCGAATTACTCGACAACATGAGCCATGAAATTCGCTCCCCTATGAATGGCATCAGTGGAATGATTGACTTGTTGCTTAAAAGTACAGAATCCAAAGAACCGCAAACACAGTATCTTCAAACAATAAAAGCGAGTTCCAATGAACTATTGTTGATTGTGAACAACATTCTCGACTATGCGCAATTAGAAAACAAACACTTGTACCTCGCCAAAGAACACTGCGATTTTCAAACGGAAATTCAGCACTGCATTGCAACTTTGCAAGCACAAGCAAACGAAAAAAACATAGCGCTCAAAATTGTTATCGACCGCAGCTTGCCGCCACTATTGGTCAATAAAAAAAGCTTGCATCAAATTGTTTGCAACTTACTCAGCAATGCCGTTAAATTTTCGGACAGAGGAACCGTTACTCTTAAATGCTCGCACAGGGCCAAAGCCGGCGCTGAACATGAAATCAAATTTGAGGTAAGGGATGAAGGCCCTGGTATTTCAGAAGAAAATCAAAAATTACTCTTCAAACCCTTCACTCCACTTGACGCATCATCGGTTAAAAAGCATGAGGGCACAGGCTTAGGCTTAGCAATTAGTAAAAAACTGGTTGCCTTAATGGACGGCAGCATGGGTGTCGTAAGCACACTCGGAAAGGGCAGTACTTTTTGGTTCAAATTCACCTGCTCTAAAAGTAAAAAAACGCGCATCAAAAAACAGCACATTCCGCAAAAATTTACATGTCTTATTGGTGGATGACTTAGCGACCAATCTAGTTGTAGCCAAAGCCATGCTGCAACATTTGGGATGCTCTGTCGTCACGGCGCCCGACGGCGCAAAAGCCATTGAGAAATACGAAAATGAAAATTTTGATTTGGTATTGATGGACATTCAAATGCCCGTTATGGATGGTGTTCAAGCCACAAAAGCACTCAAAGCCAAACACATTCAAACAGCCCCTATCATCGCATTAACCGCCAACGCCTTGTTGGGTGACAGAGAAAAATACTTAGGCGAAGGCCTCGACGACTACATTGCAAAACCCATTAATTTTGAAGCAATAGTTGCTGTACTTAAAAAATGGTTTCCTCAAGGCAGAAAACCATAAAACATATTCATTCAAGCACTTGCGTCGATCGCAGTTTTCAATAATTGAAATATGATTTATGATTTTCTGCTTTGCCACCGGCAATGTGACGAAGTTGGCGCTAGGTCCTTCGGAGTACCTCAGGATGACAGGCACTCTCAAAAAACATTTGTGACACATCGGTCACATCATTTATTTGGTTCAAATCTTTCACCTTTGTCATTTCCCCAACATTTGTCATTTCCCCAACATTTGGCGCATCTGGCATTTTTTTCACAACTGGCATATCGGTCACATCTGTATTTTTTTTACATCTGTCATCCTGAGATTTGAGATTAAGAGGAGAAACTAAGTTTCGGATTTTGAAGGACCTACCGCCATCACTTAAAATCAATAGGAACGATCGATGAACATCTTGCGCACCAGGCACAACTGGTATATCGGTCACGTCTGTCACACTTGTAGTTTTTTTTACATTCGTCATCCTTAGATTTGAGATTAAGAGTAGAAACAAAGTTTCGGCCTTTGAAGGACCTAGCGCCATCCACTTAAATCAACTTTAAAATCACGAACCAGCACTAATTTTTTACTTAATTTCTGTGCACCAATTTAAACTGAGCAACACCAGCTTGCAACTCTGCAGCTATTTGCGCCAAACTATTGCTTGCATTTTTAACATCGAGCATGGCCGAGTTCAACTCGCTTGACGAAGCCGCAATCTCTTCAGTGCCCGCTGCAGTTTCTTCGGCCACCACCACTATTTGCTCAATATTTTTAACTACCGTTTCTATTGCTGTTTTTTGATCGGCGGTAGCACTTTGAATGTCTTTAGAATACGACACTGTTTCATCGCTTTGCCCATTGATTTGCTGAAAAATATGTTCCGCATCCAGCGATGCCTTATTTCCTTTTTTCACTGCACCCAACATTTGCTCAATGGCGCCGCCCGCCATCTGCGTGTCTTTTTGAACTGCTTTAATTATTTTATCAATGTTGACCGCCGCATTTTTTGAATCCTCAGCGAGTTTTCTGATTTCTTCGGCAACCACTGCAAATCCTCGTCCGGCCTCACCTGCACGTGCCGCCTCAATAGCTGCATTGAGCGCCAACAAATTGGTTTGCGCGGCAATGTCGGTGATCACATGCAGTATCCGACCAATCTCATCGGCGCGCTCGGTAAGCACTTTTATAGATCCGTCGGTAGAACCCGCCGACTGCTCAATTTCTTTCATTTCAACGAGCAAATCGCCCATGATTTTTAAACCTTCCACACATTTGTCTCGCCCTTGTTCGGCAGCTTTATTGATACCGTTGGCTTTGGCCGCCATATCGTTGGAACTTTGCAACACCAAATCCATTTTATGTGACGACTCTTCTGTTTTCGACGCCTGATCTTGTGCGCCTTTCGACATTTGCGAAATGGCCGAAGCCACTTCCATTGTTGTAGCACTCATCGCATCGGCCTGTCCTTCTAAACTCACCGAACTATCGGCAACAACATGGGCACTTTGAGAGATGTTACCCAAAATAACATTCAAATTCTCCAACGCCGCGTTCAGGGCATTGCCCATTGCTTTGATGTCACCGGCAGCTTCCATTTCAAAGTGCTGCGTTAAATCGCCTTGCGACAACAGTTCTACCAAACTTTTAAATTCCATCACAGGTTCGGCTATTGAATGTAAAAGTGAGTTGATAGCCAATACCAAATTCTTCCAATCGCCCTGTACTTCGGGCAAATGCAAACGGGCATTCAATTCGCCTTTTACTCCAGCTTGTTGCACCACATCATTGACCGCTGAAACGATGTTACCCACCGTGTGGCGTAATCCTTCTAAATTTTCAATCACTTGTTTGGTAGTGAAATCCATTGGCAAATCGGCCGTATGCATTTGCACGGTAAAATCACCCACCGCCATAGCGCTGATAAATTTAGTAGCCTCTAAAAATGCTTGCTGATTGGCGTGTGCAGCACTGATATCTTTTATAAATGCGGTGTATTGTATTTTGTCGTGCAACTCAATTTTCGACAAGCTGAGGGAAATCCAAAACGAGGTTCCGTCTTTTTTAAAAACATTCAAATCGCGCGATCCGCCCACTACTTTATTGACTCCTGTTTTAATATTCGCATCCACAATAGCGTCGTGACGCGGACGAATATCTGCATTCACCAGCATTTGCACATTGTTGCCCAACAACTCTTCTTTAGAAAAACCAAACATTTCAATAGCCGCCTTGTTTGCGAAAAGTATTGATTTTGATGCGCCATCAATAGTGATTACCGCGTCTAAACAACCCTCAAGCACCGCTGCCGCTGCCTCCTTTTGTTTTTCAATTTCTTGCTCTCTTTTGATTTGCTCTGTAATGTCGTAACGCACACCAATGTATGACTCGGGCTTACCGTTGTCGCCCATAACAGGTGCAATCAGCGCATCTACCCAATAGGGCGTGCCATCTTTCGCGCGATTCTTCACCACTCCTCTAAACAATTCTCCTTTACCAACTGTTGACCACAGGGCTTTAAAAACATCTTTGGGCATATCAGGATGACGCACGATGTTGTGGTTTTTACCCACCACCTCCTCTCTCGTGTACTTTGCTACTTCACAAAACTTATCGTTAACATAAGTGATATAGCCTTTCAAATCAGTACGCGATATCAAACAAGCTTCATTGAGAATACTGTTCAATAAGTCGATCTCTTTGTTTTTTTCGGAAAGTAATTGCTGCACTTTGTGCAGTTCAGCGGAAATACTTTTGTCGTTTGGACTCATACATTGCGGTTTGAGCCAAAACTATGGCATAGTCAATAGGAGCACTATGACCGCAATCAGTTTTGAAAATTACTTTTTCAGCACTTTGATTTGCGCAGCAATTCCTTGCGCAGATGTGATGCGCGCAAAATAATAACCACTGCTGAATTCAGACAAATTAAGATCGATACTATTGCCCCCTTTGTTGGCAAGCAACATGTCGCTGTACAAGGATTGACCCAAGGCATCAAAAATTTCAAAGCTATAAGTGGCAGCGTCTGCAGACTCAAAAGAAAAATGCACTTGATCGTCAAAAGCTGTTGGTTGCGCCGTCAAACGCAACACTCCATTTTCAATTTTAAAATCAATCGCCTTCAGCGCAAACAATTCACTGGCGCCATCGGCGTCAACCTCGCGCAAACGATAGTAATTGATGCCCGACTTTGCCTGCGAGTCAATAAAGCTATAATTCAAAAGCGAATGACTGTTTCCTGCTGCTTGCACTTGGGTGATTGTTTCAAAATGAACACCATCAAAAGAGCGTTCCACCAACCAATAACTAGAGTTGATTTCACTTGCCGTCGTCCAATGCAACACTACATTTTTTTGATCTACCAGCACTTTAAACAACACCAATTGCACTGGCAATATGGTACAGCTGGCGCCTAAATTTTTTGAAGATCCTCCTGGTGTTGTAGGAGCACTGCTAACGTCGGTATCAAACTTAGTTCCGTCTTGACATTGCATATTGCTGCCACTATTATCAGTACTGAAAGATCCCCAAGAAACAGTACCCGTACCTTTTACATAAGCACTACCAGTGAGCGAAACACTTCCTGTGATAGCCGTAGTTGAGTTGATCGAAATTTTAGTACCTCCAGATGCCACTAAATTTCCAGCAACTGTTGTTGCCCCATTGAATGTCAAATTAGACGAGCCTGTATTGTTTACATTTCCAGCAATCGACACTGTTCCACCAATCACCGTTCCAACAGCACCTGTATTGTTCATTGTTCCACCAACAGTTAAACTGGTGCCAGTAGACGAATAGGTTGCAGATGCCGTAACATTGAAATTACCTGTCACATTAATAGCAGTGTTCGACACATTCATCACAGCACTTGAAGCCAAAGAAAAAATACCTCCAACAGAAATAGAACCAGCAGTGGTAGTGAAAGTGCGGTTGGTGTTTATAGAGAAATTATTGGTGACATTTATCGTCCCTGTATTTGTAACTGCAGTGCTCGTTCCATTGTCAATAGTGAAAGTGCCTGCATTTAATGTACCTGCATTACTGAAAGCATCAGCACCCTTTAAATTCAACAAACCACCCACTGTAAAGGTACCTCCTGAAGCTATACTTAGGGAAGGACTGCCCCAATTTCCATTGGTGAAATTACCCGTCACCGTTAAAGCACCCCCATTGTTTACCACAATGGCAGAAGTACTAAAACTGGTTAAACTTCCCGTGTAGGTAATGGCATTGTTGATGGTCACATTGTCGTAAGGCCAGTTTCCAACTACAGGCACACCGTTTGGTGTCCATGCGGTTGCAGTATTCCAATTGCTAGAAGATCCGTTGCTGACATAGGTGGTTGCGAATGCCACCACTGGGAATAGGGTTGTGAAAAGAAAAAAGAATATCAAACACTTCTTCATATAAAGTTTTTTATGCTTATACAAAAATTAGTTCCCCATACAATGGTAGTGCTAATAGCGCTTGCTGTCAAGAAAACAAGTCGTGGTCAGGAAGGCTTTTCGACGAAGCTGTGTTTTTATCCGGCGAACGGAATTCAAATCGACTTTTAAAAAAAACAGATACTGATTATCCGGAATCGTACAGTAGATTCATGTATAGGGCGATAGATCCTTCGGAGTACCTCACGAGGGCAAATGCGAACGATTTTCCACATAGGTTTTTCGAGTATGATTGTCTTTCTGAGATTTGAGATTAAGAGGAGAAAAGAAGTTTCGGTCTTTGAAGAATCTATCGCCACTTCTGTCAGAGGACTGTTACAATTACGGATAATCATAAATAGATTATTGATAATAATAAAGCAGCACACTGCACTTCACTCGTTTGTAAAAAATTATTTTTTGAACAATTTAATTTGCTGCGATTCTTGTTTTGGCGAAGTGATGCGCGCTATAAAATACGCACTACTGTAATTCGAAAAAGACAAATCAATGCGGTTGTTTCCCTTGCTTGCCGATACATCAGAAACATACAAGCGTTGACCGATGGCGTCGAATATTTCAAACACATATTGCCCTTGCGCTTCAGCGTCAAAAGTGAAGTGCGCTTCGTCTTCTATCAAGTTTGAATTCACCTGCAATTGCAGCAACGCCAATCCATTGTTGAAGTTCACCGCCACAGTGTGAAAGAGTTCATTGGCACCATCAAAATCGTACTGTCTCAACCGATAATAGTTACTGCCGTTCAAAGGCGCATGGTCGGTAAATGTATAATCCAAAACAGCATTGCTATTTCCCGCTCCCTCTAAGGTCGCTATAGTTGAAAAATGAATGCCGTCAGCCGAACGTTCTACTTCAAAATAATTGGAATTAATTTCCATTGCCGTTTGCCATTCCACCACAACCGCTTCACCTTGCTTACTTGCACTAAAAGACAGCAATTTCACTGGCAATGTCATACCACCACTCATCATAAAATATTCATAATTGCTTGCATTGGTATTTACCTCTCCGCCAACACCTAAAGTAAAACCAGTAGAAGTAAACTTTTTTACATTCGTGACATCAGGGCCACCTGTAAATTTATAAGAGGTATCTACCCCCATCGCTGAAGATTTAAACCAAGTATTTTGACCACCCGCAAAATTTTTCACCATAATAAAATTGGGGGGAGCAACGGTAGCTACCGCCAGGTTGTTAGCTGCAGTTCCGCTGTATGCGCCTGTTGCTGCTAGTGAACCTGGTTTAAATGCAACATAATTGTATTTCACGCCATTTGCCGGACCGCCAGTTGCTGCCAAGTTATTACTTACCGCACCAGTTGTAAAACCACTGGCATACAAATCGCTGTTCACTTTTTCGGCACCAGAAATCACACTTCCTTGCGTGAAATTCGCCATCTTATCAGAATTGGAGTTGTCAAATGTAAATTGTGCAGGAGACGTTTCTCCCCATAAATTATCAACCCCTTCGCCTAAAATCCACAACATTTCTGGTCGATAACCAACATTTACATTCACACCAAAAACACTGCAGGCACCCACATTTCGCCATGAACCGTCGTTTAAGTCGGGGCGATTTGTGCCAGAATTTGAATTGTGTCCCACCTGCGCGTGATAATTGCTACCGCCATATGTAACCATTGAACCCGGACCATAATATGTTGAATTTACCCATGCTGATGCACCGCAAGTCACAGGTGTAAAACTACCCACGGTAATGCTGGCGTCACCATTGTCCCACGCTACAAAATAATACACCGCAGCATTGGTATTTGATGCTGATGAATTCCCAACAGTAAATCCATCAACGTCAATTGAATTGATGTACCCTGTTGCTGGTGCTGCAGTACTTGTCAATAATTTTGCACGACCTGCCGTCATAGTTGAAGTGGCAATCCACCCATCTTGCGATGAGGCGCCCTTCACCAATACCACTTCTGGCTGAAAACCCAAACCACTAATTGATTTTGAAGCTGCACCATTTCCGAGATATTTCCCAGAAATATAAACGGCATTTGCAGCGAAAGAAACAAGCACTAAAACAACAAACAATACTTTTGTTTTCATATAAAGATGGTTAAGCCTTATACAAAAATTAGTTCCCGCAATGCAATAGTAGGTAATATAAGCATTGAGCGCAAGTGGAACTTTCAACAATTCGTTAACACAAATAACCTTTTCGACAAAGGGTAGAATTTCATCCACGAACGGCTTCAACAGCGAGGTTCAAAAAACGAAATAATACAGTACTACAAATCACGACAATTCAACTACTGCCCTCACAATTACAACATACAATGGCAAAAAAAAACTAACTTCGCCACAGTACAAACTGCCTTATCGCCTTGTTGAAAGACACAGGGAGGAAAGTCCGGGCATCGCAGAGCACCATGCCTTGTGAAAACGAGGGCGAGGTTCTTGCAAAAGTTCTTTGACGGAAAGTGTAACAGAAAATACCGCCACTTGTGGTAAGGGTGAAAACGTGCGGTAAGAGCGCACGACTATCTAAAGTAATTTAGGTTTTGTAAAAACCCCTTGGGATGAAAGCTCAAATAGGTTGGGGAGCTGCTCGCTCTAACCCAACGGGTAGAGCGTATAGATAAATGATAGGGATCGGGCAACCGATACAGGATCCGGCTTACAAGTTTGTATGATGAAAGCCCCTCATTTTTTGAGGGGCTTTTTTTTATTGTATAGATTTACGTTAAAACCTTATATATGAACCACGATTTAATAGTAGCGCAATCCATTGAAGTTAATGCTGATTTGGCAAAAGTGTGGAAAGCATTGACAACACCCGAAATTATTAAAGAATACCTTTATGGCACCGAAACCGTGACCGACTGGAAAGTAGGAAGCGAAGTCATTTTTCAAGGAGAATACAACAGTCAAAAATACCGCGATCGTGGTTTTATTTTGGAAAATGAACTGTACAAAAAAATAAGCTACAGTTATTGGAGCGGATTTTCAGGTACTGAAGACCAACCCGAAAACTACTCTTCAGTGACTTATCACTTAGAAAAAATTTCTGATCAAAAAACCAAATTCACATGGATTCAAAAGGGATTTCCTAATGAAAATGGCTACGAGCACACCAAAGGGAACATGCCTGATTTTATAGCGAATATTAAAATGATTATGGAGCGATAATCCTCTCTTGAAAAATAAATAATAAATCAAATCCTATTTCTTTGTTTCAAAAGAGCGTTGTACTTCGTACTTTTGACCATCTTTAAAAAAAACAGCAGTATGCAAAGCTTCAGATCAGAATTAGAAAATCCGGTAGTACAGCAAGACATCATTGATCTTGAAAAGAAAATCGCGAAATTCCGCGCAGGAGAAATTGACGAGGAGAAATTTCGCAGCTTGCGTTTGGCAAGAGGTGTTTATGGCCAGCGTCAGCAAGGGGTACAAATGATTCGCATCAAAATACCTTATGGCAAAATGACTACAGATCAATTGCTGAGAATATGCGAAGTATCAGAAGAATATTCTATTGGAAGACTGCATACCACTACACGTCAAGACATACAAATTCACTATGTTAGTTTAGACAGAACGCCTCAATTGTGGGCCGATCTTGAAAAATCAAACGTTACTTTGCGCGAAGCTTGTGGTAATACTGTGCGAAATATCACGGCATCACCAGACGCAGGCATCAATAAAGACGAAGTTTTTGACGTTGCGCCTTATGCTCAAGAAATGTTTGAATATTTCTTGCGCTACCCTGTTTGTCAGGAAATGGGCCGAAAATTTAAAATATCTTTCTCTGCTTCCGACAAAGACGAAGCCTTCTCTTACATTCACGATTTAGGATTCATTCCGAAAATTGAAAACGGAGTTCTTGGCTTTAAAGTAATGTTGGCTGGTGGCTTAGGTGCCCAGTCTTTTCACGCACATACTGCTTATGAGTTTTTGTCTTCCGACAAAATCATTCCTTACACAGAAGCTGTATTGCGCGTTTTCGACCGTCACGGCGAGCGCTCTAAAAGACACAAGGCCAGAATTAAATATTTATTGCACGATTTAGGATTGGAAGCTTTTACAAAATTAGTAGAAGACGAATGGAAATCCATCAAACACAAAACCTATCCTATCGATGCAGCTGCCTACGCAAATACTGTTGCTCCAGCTGTTAAAGCCATTCCAGAAGTGACCATCAGTGATGAAAAAGAATACGACAGATGGTTTAAATCAAATGTTTTTGAACAAAAACAAAAAGGATTTTTCGGCATTTGGATCAAATTGACGAATGGCGATTTTTACTTGAAAGAAGCTAGAAACTTAGCGGCCTTGGTGAAAGAGTACGCTGCTGACGACATCAGAATTACAGTGAACCAAGGATTGATGTTGAAATATATTCGTCCCGAAGCCTTGAAATTTTGGTATACTGAATTGAAAAAAATGGAGATGGCAAAACCAGGATTTAACTCTCCTGCCGACGTCACTTCTTGTCCGGGCACCGACACTTGTAACCTCGGTATTTCCGACAGCGTGCACACGGCGCAAGTCATTGAAAAAATGATTGAAGAAGAATATCCTGAATTGGTATTCAACCAAAATCTTTCTATAAAAATTAGTGGTTGCATGAATTCATGCGGGCAACACGCATTAGCAGGCATTGGCTTTCACGGAAGTTCAATGAATGTAAACGGAAAAGTAATGCCTGCACTACAAGTATTGTTGGGTGGTGGCAGCAAAGGAAATGGACAAGGTGCCATGTCAGAGAAAATACTTAAAATACCGTCACGCAGAGTTTTAGAGGCGGTACGTATTGTATTAGACGACTACAGCGCCAACCAAACTGATGGTGAATACTATTGGCAGTATTTCGAGCGCCAAGGCAAAAACTATTTTTACAACCTTTTAAAAGCTTTGGGCGACACAAGCAATGTGAAAGACGAAGATTTCTTAGATTGGGGACATGTTGAAGAATATGTAAAAGCAATTGGTGTTGGCGAATGTGCTGGTGTTGTGATTGACATGATTTCAACTTTGTTTTTAGACGTAGAAGAGAAATTGTCTTTGGCTTCTGAATGCGCTGCTGCCGGAAAATACGCCGATGCAATTTACCACGCTTACAGCTCAATGGTGAATGGTGCAAAGGCAATGTTAACCAGCGTTGGCAAACAAACCAATACGCAAAACGGTGTGATCAACGATTTTGAAACAGAATTTGTTGCAAGCAAACAATTCACCGTTTTTCCAAGTGCCAAAGAACAAATCTTAAAAATCAACAAGAACGAACCTACTAAAGAATTTGCAACGGCCTACATTGCTGACGCCAATACTTTTTACAAAGGTTTAACGACGTTGAGAGATTTGCAATTGGCCAACGCAACAGAAAAAGCATAAACGTCATATATGGTATCGGAACTGGCCAACAAACCTCATCTCACGCTGATAGGCGCTGGTCCGGGAGATCCGCAATTGATCACGCTCAAAGCAGTAAACGCTTTGGCTGGTGCCGATGCTGTATTGTACGACGCTTTAATCAATACCGAATTACTGGCATACGCACCAGTGAACGTGCCCAAAATTTATGTTGGCAAACGCGCTGGCAAACATTCGCTCACGCAAGATGAAATCAATATTCTTATTGTGGAATACGCGCATTTGTACGGCAATGTAGTACGTTTAAAAGGGGGTGATCCTTTTGTATTTGGTCGCGGACAAGAAGAAATCGCTTATGCTTATGCCTACGGCATCGACAGCACGGTGATCCCCGGAATATCCAGCTCGATCGCCGTTCCCGAATTGCAAAAAATACCTGTTACCGCACGCGGTTATGCCGAAAGTTTTTGGGTAGTGACGGGCACCACCAAAGAAGGGGCATTGTCGACTGACCTTCCTTTGGCGGCTCAATCAACAGCAACAGTGGTGATTTTAATGGGACTCGGAAAACTGCCGCAAATTGTAGAAGCATTTCTTAAACACCGGCCTTCAAAAACACCCATCGCAGTCATTCAAAATGGCACCTTGCCCGACGAAAAATGCGTGCGGGGCACATTGGAAAACATTGAAGCACTCGTTCTTTCCAACGAAATTAAAGCTCCGGCGATTATCGTCATTGGCGATGTAGTGAATGTGCACCAACAAATGGTGGAAAAAATTATTGAAAGGGAGTTCAACAACTCGCTGTAGTATTTCGCTTCATCAGATCAAAGTGCGTCTTTATATATTTACAACATAGAAAAACAATAACATTCTAAGAATTTCGAACAACAAGTAAAGCAAAAAATGTCAGAAAAAACTCAAAATACCAACCCCCTCTACCCCATCTTTCTGCTCCCAGAAAGACTCAACATTCTTATTGTAGGTGGCGGAAATGTTGGCTTGGAAAAACTGACATCGCTATTGAAAAACAGCCCTACCACCAACATCAAAATGGTAGCGACCTATTTCCTTGAAGAGACCATTGAACTTACAACAAAAGTAGGCATCGAAATTACTGTAAAAGCTTTCTCTCCTGAAGACTTGCAGGATATCAACGTACTGTTTGTCGCCATCGACAGCAAAGAAGAAAGCAAAAACATTCGCAACGAAGCGAAGAAAAAAAACATATTGGTAAACGTCGCCGATACACCCGACTTATGCGACTTTTATTTGGGATCAGTGGTCACCAAAGGCGATTTAAAAATTGGTATTTCTACCAATGGCAAATCACCCACCCTCTCCAAAAGAATTCGCGAATACTTGGAAGAAGCGATTCCCGACTCCACCCAAGAAGTAATTGACAATTTGGGAGAAATAAGAAGTAAATTAACCGGAGATTTCAAAAGCAAAGTAGATCAACTCAACGAAATCACAAAGTCACTTAAATCAAGCGGCAATAACAAACAGTAAACCTTGAACTTCAAAGCAAATTAAATGCTCAGCGATAAAGAAATACAACGCTACGACCGACAAATGATTCTTCCCTCTTTTGGCAAAGAAAAACAGGAGAAATTAAAAGCTGCTGCGGTGCTCGTCATTGGTGCAGGAGGCTTGGGTTGTCCGGCATTGCAGTACTTGGCCGCCGCTGGAATTGGCCGCATTGGCATTGTGGACGGCGACAGCGTTGATGCATCTAATTTGCACCGACAAATTTTATACAACGACGCCGATCTAGGTGAAAATAAGGCCGCTAAGGCAGCGGAGAAAATCAGCCGCATCAATCCCTTCGTTAAAACCGATATTTACGCCGAACACCTCACCACTGAAAACGCCCTTGAAATCATCAGTGGCTACGATATTGTTTTAGACGGCACCGATAATTTTCCCACGCGCTACCTCATCAACGACGCTTGCGTAATACTTGGAAAAGCAAATGTTTTCGCATCCATCAGCGAATTCAGTGCGCAAATCGCAATTTTCAATAGTGCCAAAAGTGCGCAACGAGGGGTAAATTACCGCGACCTTTACCCAAATCCACCATTGCCGGGTGAAGTGCCTTCGTGCGCTGAAGCGGGTGTTATTGGTGCACTTCCAGGAATAGCCGGAACAGCGCAAGCCATGGAATGCATCAAACTCATTACGGGCATAGGCACTCCATTGATTGATAAGTTGTGGATTTTCGACGCACTCAACAACAACTCAACGCTGATCGAACTCAGCCTTGATCCCGCGCAAGCGCCCATAAACACACTCATCAACTACCAAATGTTTTGCGGACAAGAGCGAGACATCGTTGAAATCAGCGCAGCTGCTTTTAAAACAAGCACACAGCTCTTTGAACTCATCGACGTGCGCACACCCGACAAACACGCATTAAAAAACATAGGCGGCATCAACATTCCGCTGGAAAATTTACAAGAAAGGGTAAAAGACTTAGATCCATCAAAACACTATGTTTTATACTGCAGCTCCGGAAACAAAAGCAAAACAGCCAGTGAAGTGCTGCTTAAAAACGGCTTCAACAACGTACTCAGCCTAAAAGGAGGCGTCACTAATTTTGACTAAATACTTTATATTTGTAGCACATGAACATAGATGCCCTCAATATTAAATACGCAACACTCACTCCCGAGCAGCGAGTTGCCGAACTGTACAAAGATTTTGCGCCCGAAAAAGTACTCTTTACTTCGTCTTTCGGAACAACGGCAGCCATACTCTTGCACATGATTACCAAAGTAAATGCCAAGCAAGTCATTCACTTTTTAGATACCACCTATCATTTCGATGCTACCAAGGACTACAAAAACAAATTGATTCAACAGCTGTCTTTGCACGTTGAAGACATTTTGCCTGAGACCTGGAAAAATGATTTCACGCGCAGCGACGAAACCTGGAAGAAGGACCCTGACCTCTGCTGTTCTATCAACAAGGTAGAGCCTTTAGACAGAGTCAAACCGAACTACGATATATGGATATCAGGCTTGATGAGTGCGCAAAACACCCACCGCAAGTCATTGAATGTTTTTGAAAAGAAAGACGACATTATCAAATTTTACCCGATCATTGATTTCAATGCTGCGGATGCTAATTCTTATTTTGAAAAATTTAATTTACCCAAACACCCAATGGAAGCCGAAGGCTACAGCTCAATAGGCTGTACGCACTGTACTGCAAAAGGGAAAGGACGTGAAGGACGATGGATCAACAAAGACAAAAGCGAATGCGGACTGCACGTTTAAGCACCTATAATCATGGAATACACCAACAACAATGAACAGTCCCAAAATGAAACGGAATATGCTTCCTTTTGGACGCGCTTGGGTGCCGCTGTGATCGACTTAATTTTGCTTTCTTTCGTGCAAGCCGTTGTTTTTATTTATATGTTTTTGGGGCAATTGGCAAGCGATTGGGAATCGATGATAGGTCTAATGAAAACGGAACAATTCATGAATTACGTTTACCTTTCGTCACTCATCGGAGCGCTGTACACCATCTTTATGGAATCATCGATAAAGCAGGCCACTGTTGGTAAAATGGCTTTTGGCATTGTGGTGGGCAAAGAGAGCGGCGAGCGCATCAGCATCGCAAATGCAGCTGGTCGATACTTCAGCAAAAATTTCTTTGTGTTGCTGGGAAGCATACCACTCTTCGCTAATTTTGGAGTGCTTTTTAATTTTTTATTTTTAGCAGGCTGTCTTCTTGTCTTTTGGGATGTGCGCAAACAAGCGCTGCACGACAAAATAGCGAACACCTATGTTTTCAAACTTCCCGATTAATATTGCTTTAGCGCAGCGCTAAGTTTATCCAACACCAAGTGCTTCAATTTCTCCGGTGCGAGCACCTTCACATTGGCGCCATAGCTTAAAAGTTGCTCTACAAATTCATGGGTAATATTTACCGTCAAAGCCAAACGCACGTGGGTCGAATTTTCTTCAACTATGCGTTGACTCGCATGCAAGGGCTGTGATTTAATGTAGGCACCTTGAACAGCGTTAAACAGCAATTCAACATCCATTGGCGCTTCGTCAATTTGTGTGATGCCAAAGGAATATTTAAAAAATGTAGCTGGATTAAAATCAGCCGCGACGACATAATGCGCTTTCGTCGACTCTAACTTCACAATGCGGTCTAAGGCATAAGTGATCACCTTATTTTTTCCTTCGTGGTAAGCTATCAGATACCATCGGTGCTTGTATTCTTTGAGCAAATAGGGATGAATGCAATTTTCAGACGGAACATCTTTTCCAAAGCCTTGGTACTGCACCATCAATTTCAACTTTTCTTTGATGGATGAAAGCACCATTGGCAAATACTCACTACCACTAGCTGCATCCACTTGATCAAACTGAACATACTGTACAATGGCTTCGTCTTTCACCTCACTAGAAATATTCATGCGGTTGAAAATTTTGTCAATCGCAAAACGAAATTGCTTAAACATGTCGTTGTCTCTAAACTGGTAGAGTGTGCGCGCCGCAAATTGAATCGCCGATAGGTCGTCGTCGTTCAAAGGAATATCGTCAATAGAATAATCAGCATTTTCATAAAAATATCCCTTCTCCCTTTTGCTGAACTTAATGGGTGCATGGTAGGCCAATTCGTCGTCTTCACGCATGGCGCGCAAATCTTTTTCAATGGTGGATTTTGAAATAACATCACCCATATCAGAACCGTAGAGCGCCTCCTCACAAGCGGCCATTAGCGCTTCAATGGTAGGAAAAGGCTTGTACTTATTGCGCAAGCGTTTGTCAATGATGCGGTAGCGAAGTAAAGCGTGTTTGTTTGATGCCATGGTTTACAAATTAATTACCAAACCTGCACGTCGTGAATCAATTCTTGTTTCAATTCGGCATTTATTTTCTCTACAATTTTCGACTTCATCATCATTAATTCGTGGCGCAAGGGTGCCGACTTCACTTTGATGTGTAATATCCCTTTTTCCAATTTAATTTTCTCGGTTTCCTTGGCAATAAAAGGTCCCATCATCTCCTCCCATATTTTTTTAATCTCCACCTGATTCATCCCCGCGCGCAAGCGATAAGCATCAATCAAATCCTGAATGGCTTCCTTTATTGTTGACTCATTTTTTCTCCTCATGCCACACTCTTTTTATACTTCCATTTTCAATTTCAAACATTTTGTGAGCCCCTTTTACCGTTCGCAGCAATTGCTCAATGCGCTCGGGATGCGTGTCGGTGATGAATATTTGTCCGAACTTACGGGAGTTCACCAGATCGAGCAAATGCGTCACTCTTTTTTCATCCAACTTGTCAAAAATATCGTCGAGCAATAAAATAGGATTTACCTTTTTTATTTGTTTTAAAAACTCCATTTGCGCCACTTTCAAAGCAATCAAATACGATTTTTGCTGACCCTGCGATCCAAACTTCCGCAGCGGATGTCCGCCAATATTGAACTGCAATTCGTCTTTGTGCACCCCCATGGTGGTGTACTGCTTGCGAAGGTCATCGTCGACCGCACTTTGCAAAACCTCCGAAAAATCACCATTACTCAATGGCGATTGATACTCCAGCTCCACACTTTCTTTTTGACCTGAAATGATTTTAAAATAATCTTGAAATATAGGTTCAAATTGCTGAATAAAGTCGGCTCTTTTTTCATATATAAATTGACCGTGACGCTGCAGTTGCGCACTCCAAATATCGAGTGACTCTGCATCAAAACGGCGTTCTTTGAAAAACAACTTCAACAGCGCGTTGCGCTGCGCCAATGCTTTGTTGTATTGTATCAAATGATCAAGATAAGCCCTGTCGTATTGCGATATAATACCGTCAATAAACTTTCTTCTTTCTTCGCTGCCCTCGTATATTAAAATACTGTCGGATGGTGATATCATCACCAGCGGATAACCGCCAATGTGCTCGGCCAAGCGATCGTATTCTTTTTTGTTTTTCTTGAAAATTTTGGGTTGACCTTTCTTAACGCCGCAGTAAATTTTATCGCACTCGCCGCCTTTCTCAAACTCGCCCTGCACCAAAAAAAAAGCTTCGCCGTGCAGCACATTTTGACTGTCAGACGGATTGAAAAAACTCTTGCAAAACGACAAATAATAAATCGCATCCAAGATATTCGTTTTCCCTTCGCCGTTGTTGCCCACAAAGCAATTCACCTTGTCGTGAAACTCAAATTCAGCCTCACGGTAATTTTTAAAATTAAGAAGAGATAAACTTTTTAAAAACATCAAAACGGGTTCAATGTTCAAAGGTTAAAGTTCATTGTTCCACAGCGCTAACTTTGAACATTGAACTTTAAACCTTGAACTTATTTAATAATTTCCTACACTCAGCATCACCAAAGTGCACGCTTCAACTGGTGCTATGCCCGCCGAAGTCAATTGGGCTTCAAACTCAGCATTTTCAGTGCCGGGATTGAACACCACGCGTTTGGGTTTTAAGTCCAATATATATTGGTAATACGACGACTGATTTTTAGGTCCCACATACATGGTCACGGTATCAACATCTTTTACCTCGGGCAAACCCGTAAGAATTTGAAGTCCTACAATTTCGCCTTCTTTCAATCCCACCGGAACCACTTCGTGTCCGTATGCCTTCAACTTTTCAGTTGCCTTGTACGAATAGCGCTCCACATTGGTAGAGGCACCAATCACCACTGTTTTTTTACTCATAAAGCAAAGATACTAAATAGGATTTTTGAACTTTGAACTTCGACGGTTAAACTTTGAACAAGTTTATTTCTTTTGTCGTGGATCCAAGGCATCCGTCAATCCCTCGCCCACCAAATTGAAGAAAGTCACCACGATGAATATGGCGATACCTGGCGTAAGAATCAACCAGTGCGCATGCTGGTTGCTGCGTCCGGCACTGAGCAAAGAACCCCAAGTAACATCTTCGGGCGCAACGCCAATGCCTAAAAACGACAAGGTTGATTCGGTTAAAATAGCGCCTGCAATACCAAAAGCAGCGGCGATAAAAACAGGCGTCAAGCAATTGGGCAGCGCATGTTTCACGATACTGCGGAAATCAGAATAACCAAAAGCCTTTGCCGCTTCCATAAATTCCATTTTTTTTACGCGCAACATTTCAGCACGCACAAAACGCGCGATGCCAGTCCAGCCCATCAAACCAATCAACACCATCACCACAAAAATAGATGGTTTGGCAATCACGGCCACCACGGCCATAATCAAAATCAATCCAGGCACACTCACCACCACTTCTATTACGCGGTTGATCAGCAAATCAATGGGCAGCGCCACTTTTTTTCCGAGAAAAGATATTTTTTTGAGCGGCCACAGCAAGAAATTCAGAATTGCCAAGACCACTAAAAACAAAAAGAAAGAAAAGAACATTTGTGCAAAGCCATCAAAGGCCGATGCCCCAAAGGCGTCTGAAATGGCGTAGCTCCGCACTTGAAATCCATAGAAGAAAGCAATGGGAAGAAAAATGAAATTGCTCCAAAAACGAACGCGCGAAATTTGCAATTCGTGATCGCCATAAAACCCCGCAATGGCGCCTAAAATAATACCGATAAACAAAGTAATACTCACCGAAACAATGCCCACCATAAAAGCGGTTTGTGTGCCGTGAATTACGCCCGACAGCACGTCGCGCCCCTGCTCGTCAGTGCCCAACCAATGGTGCCAGCGCTGACTCGCAACGTCTTGCACATCAAAAGGACTCTTGTACCTATCGTTCATAAAATCGAGCTCTCTCGGACCGTAAGGAATCAATGGCCACAGTACTGCATCGTAGCTTTCTATCTTCCACGAAATATTCACCAAATCACTCGGCCATTGCACCAGTCCGGCATCAACCAAATATTCTCTTGCCGCCGGAAAATAAGTATTGCCTTTGTACTGACAATACAAAGGTTTGTCGTTGGCAATGATATTCGACAACAATGCCACCACAGCCATCACCACAATAAAATAATAAGCAACAATGGCGGGACGGTTCTTTTTGAACTGCTGCCAAACGTATTTTCTATAAGAGAATTTATCGCTCATTGCTAACTTTTAATCGAAAATACACAATGCTGACGAACAAATATTCAAAGCTTCCAAAATTCAACAGGGGTAGATTTTACTTTTCTTGCAGACTACATCTCCTCTATTTTAAGGTGCAGAGCCATTTATTTTTCTACCACCATTGACAAAGCAGCACTAAAGGTTTCGTCACTGATTTGTATAAAATATATTCCTTTTGCAAAAGTATTGGTTGACAATTTAAAATCATCATTTAATACAGAAATCCAAACAACCACAAAGGAATTTTATTTCCCACTCCTATTTCAATATCGTCCAAAGCAAGGAAAGAATTTTTGACTTCCTTGATTTGCTCCTTGTTCTTGTTTTTACCACCCACTTCAAATACATATTTTTCATTTACCATAAAATCTCCGCTGGCAGGATAAGTAACGTCATTTTGAAAGGCCAGTTGATTCATGAAAAAAGTTTCTCTTAAATTTCCACGATCGGGCTCAGTTGATTTTAAAGCGAAGGAGAGATTGGTGTTATGCAAGTATATTTTATCAGGTTTCTGCAATGCACTAATTCCTTTATTTGATGAATAAAGAGTATTGATGATTCTTGCGTCGTCCAAATAATTGATATTGTCCTTTAAAGAATTTCTTGTGGATCCAATTTTTTCAGAAAGCTTGGCAACATTTGGTTTAAATGGAACTGAAGCTGCAATGATGGCCAACAATTGTCGCAATTTATCTACGGTTGAATAGCTCAATTCCTGAAAATAAGGCAAGTCCATTTCAAGAATCAAATTGATCGTTTCCGACAATTTCATATGATAGGTTTCTAAACTCTCTAAGAAATACGGGTAATACCCATGCGACAAATAAGCATTGAATTCAGCAATAGGTCGGATTTTTTTTACAATATCTCTAGCAATATCCGTATGATTTTTAATCAATTCAACTAACGTATAGCCATTGTGTTTTTCATTGTTTTTTATTTCCAAATATTCGCGAAATGAAAGTCCGGGAAGCTCATACATAACAGACCGTCTACTCAAATCGGCTTTTGCTTTGTGCAAATGCAAAATAGACGAGCCTGTATATATTATTTTAAGATCCGCATGATCGTCGTAAATGTTTTTAATTTCCTGCGACCAGTTTTTATAGCGGTGCACTTCATCTAAAATCAAATACAGTCCCCCTTGTTTCACAAAGGAATCGGTGAATTCCACCAAAGAGTTGGCCGCAAAATATAAATCATCTAAAGAAACGTATATTGTTTTTTTACCACCAGGTAAATAGTCTTTCATGTATTGCAACAGCAATGTTGTTTTACCAACACCTCGTGCACCTTTCAATCCTATTAAACGATCCTTTTGATTTAATTTTTTAATGAAATCACGCTGATAGGAATATTTAATTCCATCGACTTTCCGGAATGACTTTTCAAATAGGTTTTCCATAAATGATCTTTGCAAAGATCAAATATAACTAATTTTTGATCTTTTAAAAAATCATTTTATTTTTTACTGTAAGAAATTCTAGGATCTACCAAAGCATACAAAATATCGGAAACCAAATAACCGATCAGCGTGAACACCGCCGACAAAAGCATTATCGTGAAGATCACTGGGAAATCTTTGATCACTTCTGCTTCGTAGGCGAGCATGCCCAAACCGGGAAGGGTGAACAAACTTTCAATGACAATGGATCCTGCGATGAGCGACGGAAAAATAGAAGCCACCAAAGTGATGATGGGCAATAGAGAATTGCGAATAGCGTGTTTCCAGTACACTTGTTTTGGCGCTAATCCCTTTGCCCAAGCAGTGCGTATGTAATCTTGACTCAGGGTTTGCAACATACTGCCGCGCATCTGTCGAGAAATAAAAGCAAAAGAACTGTACACATAGCAAAACAAAGGCAACACCATGTGGTGGGCATAATTCAAGGTGCGCTCTACAAAGTCCGCACCATCGGCATAATTTTGCAATCCTTTTACAGGAAACCAATCCAGGTATTCACTATTTGTGAAATAGTTGATGAACAAGGTCGCGATCCAAAAAGAAGGCAAGGAATAAAGTACAAAAAGTAAAATGGTAATGAAGGTGTCTTTTTTTGTTCCCTTGTGAATGGCCGAGTTCATGCCCACCGGAATGCTCACAGCAAAGGCGATGATAATCGACAAAATACTGAACATGAATGTAGGACCGATACGCTCCAAAATCATGGTGATCACTGGTTGCTGTTTGTAGTAAGAGAGTCCGAAATCACCCACCAACATTTTGCTCAACCAAAGATGGTATTGCGTTTCAAAACCGTACCAATGCACGGTGGGAAAGTAGTTTTTCCAAGCCGTTGGCTGCGTCACCATTGTATGGAAAGACTGTTTTACTTTTGAAATTTCACTACCTGCGCCTGTTGAAGCGCCAATCAAAAGCAATTGTTTTTCAACTTCACTCAATCTGTTTTCAATGATGGCGGCATCACTTTTAAAATACAATTCAGAAGTGATTTGCTGCAAAGCGATCCAATGGTCTTGCAAACTATCCGACACTTTTAAATGAGCAGCATAGTTTTCAAAATGTTGCAAACTCTGGTAATAAACGCTGACTTTGTCCCAATTGCCATAATGATCAACCAAGCGTGCGAGATTTTCGCGCTGTAATTTTTCAGGAATTTTATAGAGCGTATCCGACTCCGACAAAGCAGAAACAGAAAAATAAAAAACGGGCAAATCAAGGTTGAGCTTGTGCCGCATTTTTTGGTACTCGTCTTTCTTTGCAATTTTATCGGCATCTTGTCCGCTCTCCGAAGAAGCGTTCATTATAATTTCTACAGGATCACCCGGAGAATGAACGCTCAACGTAAAAGTCAGCAAAGAGATCACCAGCAGCGTTGGTACAAAAACAAGAATTCTTTTTAAAATATACTGCAACATGCGGCTAAGGCTTCAACTTAAACATAGTGGCATCGTAGCCCGGATAGAGTCCACTTGCCACCACATTGTCCCATCTTTTGTTGATGGCAATTCTTTCTTTGTGCGCCATTAAAAATATCACTGGCACTTGATCGCTCACCATTTTTTGAAGCTCTTTATAGTACACTGCTCTTTGTGTTGCATCGAGCGTCGTTCTTATTTTTTCAATAAGCGCATCCGACTCTTTGTTACCAAAACCAGTGTAATTACTTCCTTCAGCGTATTCAGAAGTATGCCAAACCGGTTTAGGATCGCTCTCGAGCGGCGACGATGTTAGTGTTAAAACATACAATTCAAAGCTATGGGTGTGCACCGCATCCAGCATTTCGCTCCACTCTTTTACTTGAATGTTTATTTTAACACCCGCTGCTTTTGCGCTTTCTAAAAAGTACAAACATATTTTCTTTCGGCGTTCGTTGCCTTTGTTGTACATGACGTTCACTTCCAACTCTGTTTTTTCGCCGTTGATGATTTTATCTACCGTACCATCTCCATTGCTGTCCTTCCAGCCAGCATCGGCCAATAATTTTTTGGCTTTGGCAACATTGTAGTCGGGCAACTCAATGTCGCTGTTGTAATATTCTTTTTTAAGCGGATGAATAAAACTGCTGATACGCTCTCCCAATCCATAAGCCACCACTTGCACAATTTTATCTACATCAATTAAATGTGATAAGGCCTGACGCACGCGCACATCAGCATATTTTGCGTTTTTAGTATTGATGCCAATGTGCTCGTAAGCAAATTGAGGTGGAGAAAGCAAGTAGAATTTGTCTTGCATTTCCTTGCTCGCCTGCATGTCTTGTACAAAATCACGGTTGGGGATACTGTGCATCACGTCAAGCTCATTTGCTTTTAAAGCCACAACGGCAGTATTCAAATCGGTCACTGTTTCGTAAATCAATTTGTCGGGATTGGCATGAAAAGTAACAGCGTCGGCATCTTTCAATTTAAATGCCCACCAGTTCTTATTTTTGTGCAACACCACTCTTTGAAAAGTTTCCCATTTGTCAAATTGATAGCCGCCACTTCCTGCATTTTCAGGCAAGGCCGTGTTGAACGACTTGTTAAAAAACTCACCCTGCTCTTTCAAAGCAGCACTGTTCTCCAGCGCTTTCATATTGTGCGTCATGTCGTACACCGAAAAGTTTTTGAGCAATCCCTTTGGATCAAATACTTTGGCGTTCAGCATTTGTAAACTGGTGACATAGGTTTCGGCAACATTGTAAATGGTATCGCAGTGCACCGTGAATTTTTTAGGATTGGCGGCATCAACAGTTACTTTATCGAAGAGTTCAAACGAAGATCGCATTGGACCGCAGTTGATGAAAGGGTTTTTGATCAGCTTCAAAGAAAAATCAAAATCATTGCCGGTGATGGGCGAACCATCGGGCCATGCCGCTTCTTCTCTGAACTCCATCACAAAGTCAATGGAATGATCAGCATTCATGACCACCTCGGGCAAAGCCTTAATCAAAAATGCTTTGCGCTCATAGGTCGTTAAATCGTTGGTAACCAAGGACTCGAAGATGTTCGCACAAATGGTACTGGCATTGGCGTCGGTGGACGTCAATGGATTCAGTTTTTCAGGGTCTGACAATTGATGAATTTTCACTTCATTGCTGCCTGTTGTCGTTTTGGATTGAGACGCATCGCTTCCACAAGCCGTTAAACTTAATGCTGCGATCCATCCCAAACAAAGCACTTTCATGGTCATAGTATTGCTGTTTTTTTTGTGTTGCTAATGTACTGACTTTAAACAAAAAATCCTGTTCGAAACCGAACAGGATTTTTTCGTTTGCAATTCTTTTTATTTCATCGCAGCATTTAATGAATCTTGCGACTTATTGAGGTTGGCTTCAAATTCTTGAAAATATTTCTCCTTGTCGTTCAAAAACAAAATAGAAGACTTCGCATTAGAAGCCCAAACACTTTGCGGATAATCTTTACGCACTTTGCGGTATGCTTCCACTGCTTTATCAGCATTTCCAATTACATTTTCGTACTGTAATCCGATCAAATAAGCAGCCTCTGCAGCATCTTCATTGCTTGGAAAAAGTTCCACCATTTTAGTGAAATAACCTATTGATTTTTCACCATTTTTCATTTTAGAGGCTGTTTCTCCAGACTTAAAAAGGATCAAAGGCAAATCTTTGGATTGTGGATATTCTTTGATAACTTCTTCAGCCACGAGCAGCAAAGAATCGCTCTGAGACTTCAAACCCTCTACCTTTCCTGAGTTCCAATCGCGGTCAAAGACCTCTAAACGCGCGTTAAAATCAACTACCAAATCAGCTTCTGGTTTCTTTGATCCGCCACAAGCAGCAAAGGAAACAGCAATAATAAGTGCGAAAAAATGCTTCATGTATTTCATTGTTTGATTCTTCTAAGTAACGGAAATTTCATTTTGTAAGCAACTTTCACGTCACCTTTAGAGATGTCTTCCATCTTTTTCTTCACCATTTTCTTGCGCAAAGCACTAATATGGTCGGTAAAAAGGATGCCTTCAATGTGATCGTATTCATGCTGTATAATGCGCGCAGCCATACCTTCAAAGGTATCTTCGTGCTCTTTAAAATTTTCGTCGAGATAATTAATTTTAACGATGGGCTTTCTCTTCACATCTTCGCGCACTCCAGGAATACTTAAACAACCTTCATTAAAAGCCCACTCTTCGCCTGTCTCTTCAACAATTACTGGATTTATAAACACCTTTTTAAAATCGGCAAGCTTTGGATCTTCATCAGAAAATGCATCCGCATCAACAACAAACAAGCGAATCGCTCTTCCCACTTGAGGAGCAGCCAAGCCAACGCCTTCAGCATTGTCCATGGTTTCCCACATATTGGCGATAAAGGCTTGTAAACCTTCGTATTGTTGATCGATCTCTTCTGCCTCTTTTCTCAGCACAGGATCTCCGTATGCAACGATGGGTAAAATCATGGAGCGAAAATAACAATAAGTGTTCAAAGTTCAAGAAAGAGCAAACAAAGATTTTTTGACGGTGGTCGAAATATTGATCGAACTAAGTACAAAATATTAAATTTTGAAAATGAAAATCAATGCTTGTGATCCAGCGCAGCTTCCGTCTCAGCACAAAAAACAAATACGAGGGCGAAGAAATGAAACACCTGAAAGCAATTAAACTTTTAAAAAAACAGATTGTTACGAAAAAACAAAATGAAAAAAATTTATGACAACCGAACCTTTATCCGTGATCTTCGTAATTACGGTTGTGCACAGAAGATTTATGAAAAACATTTATTTACTCCTTCTATTTTTTGCCTTGACCAATACAAGCATTGGTCAAAACGACAATGATTTTTGGTTTGCAGCGCCAGAAGTTACGAGCACACATACGGATAGGCCTATTTACTTACGTATGTCTACAGGTACTGTTGCCAGTACAGTAACCATAGCGCAACCCGCCAACGTTGCTGGTTTCAATGGTGGAAGTCCAATAGTGATCAATATTCCCGCAAATACTACTTATTCGCAAGACTTAACAACTTGGATTTCGCAAATAGAAAGCGGACAACCTTTAGCCAATGTCATTGAAAACAAAGGGCTCTACATTTCTGCCACAGAAAAAATTAGCGCTTACTACGAGGTACTTGGAACCACTGGCCCAAACGTATTAAATTCTGATATTTTTGTCCTCAAAGGAGCCAATGCCCTTGGAACACGTTTTTACACCCCATTTCAAAATCTATTGCAAAACGGAAATGCAGCATGGAGTGTAGGTGGAAATTCGTCCATTGACATTGTCGCCACCGAAGACAACACCACTGTTACCATTACTCCTACCCAAGCAATTACTGGGCATGCAGCAAATGTTGCTTTTACAATAACACTCAATAAGGGACAAACTTATTCGGCCATGGCGGTTGGCACCAATGGCGTTGACCACTTATCTGGGACGCTTATAACATCGGACAAGGCGATTGCAGTGACCATTAAAGACGACTCTATTTTGCAAACTTCAGGTTTGGATTTAGCTGGCGACCAACTTGTTCCTGTAGACCTTGTTGGCACCACATACATAGTCACCAAAGGATTTTTAAATGCCCCTAATGCCAATACAGGTGACAGGGCTGTGATTTGCGCAACCGAAGACAACACCACCGTTACAATTGGAGGCGTCCTAAAAACCACCATCAATGCTGGACAAACATACAACTACCAGGTCACCCTCGCCTCTGAATACATCGAAATGTCACATCCTGCTTATGTTTTTCACCTTTCAGGATTTGGCGATGAAATAGGCGGTGCACTCCTTCCTCCTATTGTTTGCACGGGATCACGCAGTGTAAGTGTATTCAGAGACACCGACGAACCTTTCTATATCAATATTTTAGTGCAAAATGGAGGTCAAGGCGATTTCACTTTATATAACAGCGCTACTGGGATTACAGCTGCAATTCCCATAGGAAATTTCACAATAGTACCGGGCACACCCGTTGCTGGTGATTGGTATTCCGCGAGAGTTCTATACAACACCACCGATTTCCCTTCGGGCAGCAGTGGGTTTATCAGCAACAGCAGCACCGATTTTCACTTGGGCATCATCAATGGACAAGCAACGAGTGCAGGATGTCGATATGGTTATTTTTCTGACTACGCATCAATCAATGGCGGTAGTGCAAATGCAAGTGCAGCGCCAATCTGTTACAACACTTCAACAACCATCACGGTAACAGGAAGCTCAGGCAACATTCAATGGCAAGAGTCGCCAGATGGATCTTCAGGATGGGTAAATGTCTCAGGTGGCAGCGGCGCAAACAATGAATCCTATGACACACCAAACCTCACAGCAGACACATACTATAGAGCGGTTTTATCAAAAGGAACTTGTACCGACCAATACTCAACCACTTCTACAGTTTTAGTCGATCCTCTAAGCGTAGGGGGCACGATTAGCGGCGGCACTACCACTTGCTCAGGTACAAACTCAGGTACTTTAACTTTATCGGGACACACTGGAAATATTGTTCGTTGGGAAAGTTCTACCGATAATTTTACCACTACAACAACTATCGCTAATACAACAACTACACAAAACTACACCAATCTCGCTGCAAACACGAAGTACAGAGCGGTGTTGCAATCAGGAACCTGTGCAACTGCCAATGCAGCAAGTGC
>CANFBW010000035.1 GCA_947444925.1 Flavobacteriales bacterium
CAAAGTTCACAAAAAACAACAAACTCTCCGGATTTTTCATGGCATCTTTTGTTGCTGCTTTTTCCAAAGGAGTTCCCATTAATATTTTCTTCACAGGAGTTTCCATCTTTTTGCCACTGATCGTATAGGGAATTTCAGGAATTTGAAAAATGGCATCGGGCACATGGCGCGGCGAATATTGCTGACGCAAACCTGTTTTTATTTTCAATTGCAGGGCATCGTCTAAAACAACACCTTCGCGCAGCTGCACAAACAAAGGCATGTAATGCTCGCCTCCCGGTTCGTCGGTGCATACCACCAAACTGTCTTTTACTTCACTTACACTTTCCACCGCACTATATACCTCGCTCGTGCCAATGCGCACCCCGCCGCGGTTGAGCGTTGCGTCGGAGCGACCAAAAATGACAACACTCTTGCGCTTCGTTATTTTGATCCAGTCACCATGCCTCCACTTTCCAGGATACATTTCAAAATAACTCGATCGGTATTTTTCGTTGTTTGTATCGTTCCAAAAATAAATGGGCATCGACGGCATGGGTTCTTCAATCACCATTTCTCCCAATTCATCGTAAACAGCTTTTCCTTGTTCGTTGTATGCTTCCACTTTACAGCCGAGTAAACGACATTGTATTTCCCCTGCATACACCGCCTCATATGGATTTCCACCCACAAAACCGCTACATATATCGGTGCCACCACTAAGCGAAATGAGCCACACTTCTTTTTTAATATGGTTGTAAACCCAATCAAAAGCCTCGGGTGGCAAGGGAGACCCGGTACTACCTAAGGATTGCAAATGATGCAGGCGATCAATGTAGTTAAGCCCTTCGTTCATGCAAGAGATGTAATAACTTGCTCCGGCACCAAAGTGCGTTACTTTTTGCTGCTCAGCCAAATCCCACAACACCTGCATATCAGGATACGCCGGTGCACCATCGTACATCACCACCGTCGTTCCGTGCAATAGCGCCGCATTGGCGTAATTCCACATCATCCACCCGGTGGTAGAATACCAAAAAAATCGCTCGCCTTTTTTACAATTTTGATGCAAACCCATCGCTTTCAGATGTTCGAGCAACATTCCTCCCACGCTGTGCGTAATTGCCTTAGGCTTACCAGTAGTTCCCGATGAATACAAAATCCACAGCGGAGCAGCAAAATCAACTCTTTTAAAGGTAAGTGCACTTCCTTTCCGCAGCATGATGTCAGCAAAATTTTCAGCCTCATTTAATTCACGCGCTTTGCCAATGCAATCCACCACCACCAGTTGTTTCAAATCAGGCAACTGCTTCACCAATTCCTTCACTGCTTCGATCTTTGCAAACTGTTTTCCGTTGTAAACATAACCATCGCAGGCGATCAATATTTTTGGTTGTATTTGACTCAGGCGATCAACAACACTCGCTGTTCCAAAATCGGGAGAGCAACTCGACCATACCGCACCAATAGCATTGGCCGCTAAAAATGAAATCAACGCTTCAGGAATGTTTGGCAAATATGCCGCCACCCTATCGCCTTCTTGCAAGCCAACAGATTTAAAATAAGTGCACAAAGACGCTACTTTTTCCTCCAGTTCAAGCCATGAAATAGGGGTAGCGACTTGCGTTTCACTTTGAAAAATGACGGCAGGAAAATCAGTGTTTTTATTTTTAAAAACGTGTTCAGCGTAGCTCAGTTTTGTACCTTCAAACCATTGCGCCTCCATCATCTCTTTGCCTTTCTGCAATGGAAAGGTATACGTACCGTCGTGTTGCACCTGATAATATTTCCATAGGGTCTCCCAAAAAACAGCCACATCGGATACCGACCAGCGCCAAAGCTCCTGGTAGTTATCCATCTTCAATTTTTTTTCGCGCTCAACATATTGCGCAAACGCATACATATTTGAAGATTGGGTGAATTCAGAACTGGGCTTCCATAACATAAGGGAGAGTTAGAAGTCGAAAAATAGCTAAAAATATTTTCTATACAAAGCTCTGAAATAATTTAACTTTACCGCATGTCCGCCAACGAAATCTATATGCAGCGCTGCATACAACTCGCTTTAAAAGGTGCTGGAAAAGTAGCGCCAAACCCTATGGTGGGCGCTGTGGTGGTGTATCAAGGAGAAATTATTGGAGAAGGCTACCACGAAAACTATGGCGCAGCGCACGCTGAAGTCAATGCGATTGCCAGTGTTCAAGACAAAGAAAAACTGAAAGACGCCACTATTTATGTGAGCCTTGAACCCTGCAACCACTATGGAAAAACACCGCCTTGCAGCGACTTAATTGTAAGCAGTGGAATTAAAAAAGTGGTGATTGGCTGTATTGATTCCTTTGAAAAGGTAGCCGGAACTGGTATCGAAAAACTAAAGAACGCAGGCATCTCTGTAACAACGGGTATTTTAGAAAACGAATGCCGCGAACTCAACAGACGATTTTTTACTTTTCACGAAAAAAAACGCCCTTACATCTTTTTGAAATGGGCGCAAACACAGGATGCCTTCATCAGCAGATGGCCCGCCGACATACTCAGCAAAAGTGACAATTGGATCAGTGGTGCGGAAAGCAAAATAATAGTGCATCAGCTGCGCGCCAATGAGCAAGCCATTCTCGTGGGAACAAATACTGCTAAAATTGACAACCCTCAGTTGACAACACGTCTTGTTCAAGGAAAAAACCCGCTGCGCATTGTCATTGACAAAAATTTGGTGTTACCTGCAAGTCTGCATCTTTTTGATCGTTCAACACCAACACTAGTCATCAACAAGATCAAAAATGAAACCTCAGAAAATCTCGAATACCTCAAGATTGATGAGCCAAACATCATCGAAGAATTGCTACATGTACTGCACAACAGAAACATCACTTCGTTGATTGTGGAAGGTGGCGCACATACCTTAAACACTTTTATTGATAAGGGAATGTGGGATGAAGCCTTTATTTTTTCAAGCAATAAAAAATTCAACAGAGGCATTTCCGCACCTTGCGTCAGCGGTCAAATTCGCCAACAAAACGCTTGTGGTACTGATCAATTTACAATACTCCGTAATTTATAAACATGAAAAAAAAACTTATCTCCCCTTTCAAAATAGTTGCATTTTTACTGTGCACAGCAGCAGTTTGGACTTGTGCAAAAACACCCAACTGCAGCGGCATTATCTACCAACACGTGAAAATTATTGATAGCTCAAACAATGCCGTTTTACTTGATACTTTCTACACCATCAGTGATGATTTAGTAGATACCCTGCGGATTGAAGCCTATCCTAACGACAGCGCCAACTATTATCCTGTGATTGACGATCGTTACGCCAAACAATTTAAAATAAATATTGCAAAAAACTATACCTTTTTTGGCATCAAAGGCACTGACACCATTCGCTCTCCATACATTTTCAAATACGACGGTTGCCACATTGCCACCCTATCAGGCGCAGCAAAAATAATTCAATAGAAACATTTTTTTAGAATCAGAGTTTAATCGACATAACCACTTTCAAAAACACTGCTTATGAAAAAAATATTTACACTTATACTGTCTACTGTTGCATTTCTAAATAGTCAAGCAGGTGTTAGCATTGGAGGGAATTATGTCATTGGCACTTCAGCGCAAGTGCACAGCACTTTGCACAACAACCCATCTCATTTGATTCTTGGAAACAACATACAATACGCCATTACCATCAACTACAGCAATGACAAAGAAATTATTGGCAATGTTGTTGGCTATCCCAATTCTCACTTCAGTATTAGCACCGATAATGGAGAAATTAGCGGTACTGTGATTGTTTCACAAGAAAAAGACATTGCTTTTCACTACAGCACCAATGCTCAAAACCAAGTTGTAGTTGAACCCATTAAAGTGGGCAGCGTGCTGTGCACCGACTATGGCACCGATTACATCAATACCAAGGAATACCATATAGCGCAAAAAAACGAAAGTGTATTGAGCACTCAAACAGGTGGACCTGTGCCGCTTTATCAAAGTTTACCCGGGTCACCCAATGTTTTGTTTTTAGATTTTGACGGCTACAACCTGCCAGCTGGTTCTCATTGGCACGGTGGTGTAGCAATGTACGCTCCCCCCGCAGGCTATACTGATGCAGACATTTACAAAGCATGGAGCATTACAGCTGAAGACTATGCCCCTTTTAACCTCAATGTTACCACCGATTCCACTGTTTTTTCTAGCGCTGCACTTGGCCACCGCATGCGCATGGTGCTCACCACCGACTCTTTAAATTCTGGTGCCGGAGGTGGAATTGCTTACATCAACGTGTTTAATAACCTAGACGAAAAATACCACCCAGGATGGATTTGCGTCAGAAAAATGGCTGGTTCGGCAAGCAATGCCGCTGAGGCAACGTCTCACGAGGCTGGCCACACACTGAATCTGCAGCACCATGGCACAGTGATTGGTACCGATACAGTAAGCTATTACAACGGACACAGCACTTGGGGTGCCATTATGGGAACGGCGTACAATAGATCAATGTCGCAATTTTGCATCGGTGAATATGCCAATGCGCATTCCTATAAAACGGTGAATAAACAAAAGGTGACCATTATTCAAGATGACTTACTCAACGTATCCAACATTCTGGGATACAAAGCCGACGACTTCAGCAATACCACTGCCACTGCAGACGAAATATCATACACCATGAATGCAACAGACGGCGTTGTTGACTCCCTTTCCAACCATGGATTGATCAACAACAGAGCAGATATCGATGCCTTTCATTTTTATACTGGCGGAGGCACTACAACACTAAACATCAAACCATCGGCTAAATACAAAACGAATGTTGACCTCAACGTAAAGCTTTACGATGCCAACAAGGTATTTGTAGACTCTTTTTACACCGCACACAACAACACTACTATCAACGGTGTGATTTTAACCAAAACTTTAGCCAGCGGAGATTACTACTTCACCATTGACGGCGCAGGAACTGGTAATCCAATAACAGGATGGAGCGACTACAACTCCATGGGGCCATACTTCATCACAGGAACTATTGCCAATGCCTCTGTTGCGGGAGCGGCGATTGCACTCAACAACGGTTACATTGCCGTTGACGAATTGAAAATAAACATCTTTCCAAATCCAATCAACAATGACGGACTGCTGAGCTTCTCCGAACTCGTTGACGATGTTAAAGTTTATGACGCTACCGGCAGAATCATTGCCAGCAGTACAAAAACTAAGCACATCGACCTCGGTGACCAACTCGCCCAAGGCATATATATCATTGAAATCAGCGCTAACGATCAACATTTTGTAACAAAAGTCTTGCGTTAGCACTCACAAATTTGCGTACAACTACTAAATGAAAAAAGCCGCACTGTTAACAGTGCGGCTTTTTTCGTTCATAAAAAAGCGGCCAGACTTTGGTCTTTTTCAAAAGAACAAAGTACTTTTGCAACTCACTTCAAGAGAAAATTATATACATGAAAAAAGATACCGTCATTTTTGACCTGATTGCTCAGGAAAAACAACGCCAATTGAGTGGCATTGAACTCATCGCTTCTGAAAATTTCGTAAGTGAACAAGTAATGAATGCAATGGGCAGTGTGCTCACCAACAAATATGCCGAGGGACTTCCCGGCAAAAGATATTATGGCGGTTGTGAAGTAGTTGATGAAATTGAGCAACTCGCTATTGACCGTTTGAAAAAATTATTTGGTGCCGAATGGGCAAATGTACAGCCGCACTCTGGCGCGCAAGCCAATGCTGCCGTAATGTTAGCGGTGATCAATCCGGGAGACGCAATCTTAGGTTTCGACTTGTCGCACGGCGGTCACCTTACCCATGGCTCTCCAGCCAACTTCTCTGGTAAATTGTACAAAGCCAATTTTTATGGCGTTGAAAAAGAAACAGGGCGCGTGAACTACGACATCATGGCTGCAAAAGCAAAAGAAGTAAAACCAAAATTGATTATCGCTGGTGCTTCTGCATATTCTAGAGATTGGGACTATGCCGCAATGAGAGCCATCGCTGATGAATGCGGTGCTTTATTAATGGCTGATATTTCACATCCTGCAGGTTTGATCGCCAAAGGATTGTTGAACAATCCGATGGAACATTGTCATATCGTAACCACAACTACACACAAAACTTTACGTGGACCAAGAGGCGGCGTAATTATGTTGGGTAAAGATTTTGAAAATCCAATGGGGCAAAAAACATTGAAAGGCGAATTGAAAAAAATGTCTCAATGCCTAGACGGTGCCGTTTTCCCTGGCACTCAAGGCGGACCATTAGAACATGTCATCGCTGCAAAAGCCATTGCTTTTGGTGAAGCCCTGACTGACGAATATGGCGAGTATATCGTTCAAGTAAAAAAGAACGCGGCGGTAATGGCCACTGAATTGGTCAATAGAGGCTACCAGATTATTTCTGGCGGTACCGACAACCATTCTATGTTGATCGACATGCGCTCAAAAAATATTTCTGGCAAAGACGCAGAAGCAGTGTTGGGTCACGCCCACATCACTGTAAATAAAAACATGGTCCCTTTCGACGATAAATCTCCATTCGTTACCTCTGGCATCCGCGTTGGAACGCCAGCCATCACCTCTCGAGGTGTTAAAGAAACGGAGATCGTAAAAATTGTTGACCTAATCGACAGCGCTATCAACAACAGAGACAACGCTGGCAAATTAGCCGACATCAAAGAAGAAGTAAGCGGCATGATGAGCAAGTACCCGCTATTCGCTCAAGAAGCATTGGTTTAACCAACAATTACAATTAAAAAAAAGCCTCGGATGACCGAGGCTTTTTTTTTGCTTGTTATGCTATCTGATACTTAGTAAATTGGGGTACCCACTTAAATCTCAAGTCATAATGATTTAGTAATGTTTTGTAATCTACCTACCTGTTTGATGTTGAGTACGATAGTTCCTTCGGAGTACCTCAGGATGACATAGAACACCCGCCAGTACTGTGGGTGTCATCCTGAGGTACTCCGAAGGAACTATCGTACTTAAGTTGTGAATTAAATAATTTGAGATTTAAATGGGTAACCCTATTAATAAATAATGAAGTCTACAGAAATCGCCCACACAATAAATGGACGAAACAAAAGGAATAACATGAACAGATATCTTATACACGCCTATCCCCTACTTATGCAATAAACGAAGTCAAAGGCTTGGGGGATGAAACTTATTTAGAAAACATATTGCTAATGGGGTATGTTGCGGACAAGACTCAATCCGATAACACACTCAGCCTCAAAAATCGCTTGAGAAAAATTGCCATCACCATTATTGACAAAGCAAAAACGGTAATAGGAAGTAACAATACTTGAGTAGATGTTTGTAAAATAAAATTCGGCATAAACTCATTCAACCCTGCTTGAATGCCTGCATTTACAATGGGTAACAATATAAAAATAAGCAGCAGCGGAATCAGTTGCATCACTACAAATCCGTAAAACATATATGCAAACAAGGTTTTTAGTCGGTAACCCAAACTGAACAACATTTTCAATTCAGCCTTGGCTTTAGAAACAAGCAATTGTATGTTCATCACCAAAGTGTTTAAGGTAAGAACAACAATGAAACCACCAATCAATCCCAACACAGACAAGAACAACTTTACTTTTGTTTTCCCACTTCCCGACAGCAATTGATCTCTGTTGGTGACATAGCCATTGTTTTCTAAATAATTGGTCAGCGCCGGATCCGAAGCATCTTCTACCTCAAGCATCACGCGTGAATAAGTGCTTTTTGTGCCCGACCCGACGTTGCTGTTTGCCCAATTCAAAAACTCTTGTGGAACGATCAATGAATTGATTCTGTCAGAATAACCCACAATTTTTGTTTTCATTTTTTTCTCGCCCTTCGCACCGCGCAAATTCAACTCAAAAATATGATTCAATAAAAGTGATTTCGGAATTTGTGGAATTCCCTTTTTTGTGGGCGTAAATCCGAAACTCATCAGGTTGTAAAACTCGGTTGACATAATGATGGGTACCACCTCTTCGCCTTCGCGCCATGTCCAGGTGCTTGGCACTTTGTCTATGTATTTTTTAGAAATGGACTCAAAATAAATTTCCATGCGCAAATTGATGGGTTCGCCCGTTTTCAGTTCCACATCAAATTGATTGGCTTTGAATCCTTCGGCATCCAGCACCAATCCATTGGATTTAACATCGGCAATTTCAGCATCGTCAAAAGTGGTGGACGATAAGCCAAAGGTATTGAGATAGCCAACCGACTTATTGATCACGAGGTAGTTGTTTGAAAAAGCATCGTTGTCGCTCAACAATTCTTTAAAATTCAAGTAGAGATTGATCGTCACCACCATCAGCGAAACACCAACCACCAAGGCAATCATGGTAAGCGCCAATTGAAAAAAGGATTGCTTTCCCCACAATATTTTAACCAATAGCTTATTCAAAGTTTCAATTTTTGAGTGTACTTGAAATGTTGGTCTTCAAACAAATTGCACGCGATGACACCAGCTTTGTTGCGCGCAGCAATTTCATTGATAAGCGCAATTGCCTTATTGGTATTCGCTTCATCGAGGTGACTGAAAGCTTCGTCGAGAATCAGCCATTTAAAAGGTTGACTCAGGGCGCGCAATATACACACGCGCTGTCGCTCACCACGCGACATTTGTTTACAGGCTTTCCCCAGTAAACGAGCTATCCCCAATTGATCAGCGTGTGCTTCAATTTCGGCTGGAGTGAAAAAATTTGTGAGTCGGTTTTTGATTTGAATATTTTCAAAACCACTGTATTCTTCAAGCAATTTTAAATCTTGATAGATGATAGAAATCTCGGTTTGCCGCAAGGCGCTCCATTGATCGGGAGATAGAGATTTTGCTTTAACATCGCCCAGCAAAACCTCTCCGTCATAGTCGTGTCGAAGTCCGCACAAAATATGCGACAAAGTTGTTTTACCAGTTCCTGACGGCGCACAAACGTGACAATTTACACCTTGCTCAAAGGCAACTTCCTTTCCCCATACGTCAGATTGCTGCGAAAAAGTTTCTTTGATCGGCAGCGGCACAACCTTATGAAATACTATTTTTTGCATTAGGCTTCGGGACTAGGACTGTCGAGTTCCTTCATTAATTTCAATATCGTGAGCAAAATATTTTCTTCTTTGTTCACCGCGTTCAATTCAAAATCAGAATGCGAAACACCTCCTTTAGCAGGGTGTGCCACTGCCTTTATACCTTCGATGCTCGCCTCTATTTTTTTGGCGATCTTATCAGCGTCGGGACTAATATCAATCAATGGCAATTTTTTACTTACATCTTTTACATTGATCATGAAGGCCGAAGTACAATTGCCCAACAAGTCATTGCTCGCAATTGCCTTACCGCTTCTAATGGTTGCAATCGCAGCACTATCAGATACGTAAAACAAGTTTTTATTACTGAAAAACAAGTGACCTTTTCCTGGTCCAAAAGAGTAAACACCATCTTTGCTGATGGCTGCAAAATTGTACAACATGCGATTCACTAAGGATTGCATCATTGCAGTATCGCCTACAGAAACAGCAGCGACTATACTCGGATAATAAGCTGGTTTCGTTTCAGTACCCATTTCGTATTCACCAGTTTGTTCGTTCATTTCTACCGTTTCTTTTTCCTCCATCTGCATTTTCAAACCATCGAAAGACACAAACACGTCGCCCTCCAGCATGGTCGCCAAGGCATCCACATTCACACCCGCCATTGCAAGCAAAGCATCAATAGATTCTTTGCCCCCTGACTTACCCAAGTAGGCTGCAGCTTCTTTCATGTTAAAAGTAAAACCCATAGAAATCATAGACTTATTGACATCTGCCGCCACAGCCAATTCTTTCAACTTGCTTTGCTTGTTAAAGATTTTCATGACATCGCTTTTCTCGTCGAAGTACTGATCCATTGAAGCTTGCAACTGTCCTTTCTTAAAATTAACCACACCCGTTAATTCAGATTTCTCAATATTTTTCACTGTTGATATTTGCCCCATCGCTGCGGCCATTGGACTTGCCATCAAACTTTTTTGAATGTCACTCGTGTTCACCCAATACGCAATGTGATCCTCTCCTGTGAGTACCATTTTTCCTTTAAATTCAGTAGAAAGCAAACCGCTTTTTTCACCTTCAACTAATTTAGCAACATAAGCCACTGCAGCTTTTCCATCTTTTTGTCCGCTCACATAAAAAGCTGTCTTGTTGTTCCACACCAACTGTGCTCCAAAGGAATTTGAAAATTGGTAGTCTCCTTCGCTTAACACCGTATCTCCTTTTGTGCTGATAAATTCGCCAAAGGCATCACCATCGCTTAAAGGCACAATGGCAACAATTACAATATCGGCACCAATAGCTGATGAATCATAATATACATAAGCCCTTTCCATAAACTCAACTCCGGCTTTTGTTGGATCTTCCATCAATTGTTTTGCAAAAGCACCTTTGCCTATGTTTTTGAATTTCAATAGATCGCCGCCAAATAAAATATCCCATTTTATTTCGTCAACAATACCTTTCATATTGATTGTCACCACCGCTTTTGCAGTTTTGGGAATGTAGTTTCCGCGCTCAGGAGATCCGCTACAAGCAAAAAACAACATGGAAACAGAGAGTACAAAAAACAATTTTTTCATAATGCAATAGTGGTTTGTAAGTGTAAACAAAGTACTTAATTTCAAAAATAGGAAAACAAAATATTAAAACAATCTCAAAAATTTACGTGGAATAGGCGTATCAAAACGCATTTCTTTTTTAGTGATGGGATGCGTGAAAGCCAACACCCATGCGTGTAAACCCAATCGTCCGATAGGATCGTCTTTGGCGCCATATTTTTTATCGCCAATTACCGGATGCTTAATATCTTTCATGTGCACGCGCACTTGATTTTTGCGACCCGTTTCTAAATTCACTTTAAGCAAAGTGAAATCTCTACTGCTTTTCATCACTTCATAATGCGTGATCGACAATACGCCATGCGCTGGATTTTGACTCGAATAAACAGTCAATGCTGATGTTTCTTTCAAATATGATTTAATGGTGTCTTTTGGTTTTTCAACACAACCTTCTACCACTGCTAAATACGTTCTTTCTTTCACTGCCGAATTCCACGCCTCTTGTAAGGTTCGCTGTGCAATGACATTTTTAGCATACATCATTAAACCTGAAGTATCTTTATCGAGACGGTGCACCACAAAAACTTTGTTGTCGGCGTGCTGAATTTTAACATGCGTACTCAATATATTATAAGCTGTTTCTCTCTTCTCCGTTGCCGTAGCAACCGATAAGGTACCAGCATGCTTATCGATCACGATAATATCATCGTCTTCAAACACAATAGAAATACCATTGTACTTTTTTGCTTCGGGTACCCTACTCCAGCGCACTTCCACTTTTTCTCCCGGATTCAATGGATGATTGAACTTTGTTTCAGCTTTGCCATCCACCACAACGTGACGATCGCGCAATAAAGTTTTGACATTGTCGCGGTTTTTTCCTGGAAGATTCTTGATCAAAAACTTCATCAACTCATCGCTCTCTTTCACCATAAAAACCGCATTGGGTTTTCTCGGCATCTTGTTCGTTGGTGTTTTTCTCATAATATAAACTTAACTATTTTTCTATTGACGATGGCTGTCCATCGGCAAATTGGTATTCGTGCAATCGTTTGTAATATCCTGCCTGACTCAGCAATTCATGATGCGAACCACTTTCAACAATTTTGCCCTTGTCGAGCACAATAATTTTGTCGCAACGCTGAATGGTTGACAAGCGGTGGGCGATAATAATAGACGTTCTTCCCTCTGTCAATTTCTCAATTGCTTTTTGAATCAGCATTTCCGACTCTGTATCGATAGATGAAGTAGCCTCGTCAAGCACTAATATTTTGGGATCGTACACATATGCCCTCAAAAAAGCGAGCAACTGACGTTGACCTACCGACAACATGGCACCTCGCTCTCTCACGCGGTAGTCATAAGCACCTGGCAAACGCTGTATGAATTCATCGACACCAATCAACAGCGCTGCTTCTTGAACCTGCTGACGCGTTATTGCCGGATTACCTAAGGTTATATTACCATAGATACTGTCGTCAAACAAAAACACATCCTGTAAAACAACAGCAACATTTTTGCGCAGTACCTCAAGCTGAATGTCTTTTATATTCACTTCATCGAGTAAAACCGAACCACTTTCAATTTCATAAAAACGACTCAACACATTAATAATCGAGGTCTTACCAGCTCCCGTTGCACCTACCAAAGCAATGCTCTGTCCCTGTTTTGCCGTAAAACTAATGCCCTTCAAAACAGGGTTTTCGGCTTCATATGAAAAATACACGTCTTTAAATTCAATGTTTCCTTGGCAATCCATTTGCGCCACCGTTCCCTCATCGGCGAGATTTTCGTCGCTGTCCATGATTTTAAAAACCCTTTCACTCGCCACCATTCCCATTTGCAAAGTATTGAAACGATCCGCCAACTGACGTATTGGACGGTAAATCATATAGGTGTACAAAATAAAAGCCTCAATAGGCACATTGATGTTGTCGTTGTCAACCACCTCTTTCACCCCATACCAAATGATGAGCGAAAGAGAACATGCAGAAAGTACTTCTACCAAAGGAAAAAAGATGGAGTTGGCCCAAATTGTTTTGATCCACCCCGACATATGAGCGTGATTAACCTCTTTAAATTTTTTCATCTCCACTTCCTCGCGGTTGAACATTTGAATGACCGCCATGCCGGTCACGTGTTCTTGAATAAAAGTATTAATGCGCGCCACTTCACCTCGTACTTCTTGAAAAGCCACTTTGATGGTATTTTTAAACACATTGGTCGCCCACAACAAAAGCGGAATCGGAATGAGCGTTACCAAAGCCAAACCCGGGTCCATCCAAAACATGAACGCCAGCGCAACAATCAACTGAATGATATCGCTGGCTATCAAGAGTACACCATCAGAAAAAATATCGGATACCGACTGAATATCAGAAGTCACCCTCGTCACCAAAGCGCCCACGGGAGTATTGTCAAAATACTTGGTTTTAAAACTTAAAACTTTAGCAAACAATTCTTTGCGAATATCTAAAATGACGTGTTGCCCCAACCAGCTGGTGTAATATGATTGAAAAAACTGAAAAAGAGTGTGCAGTAAAATAACAAGTACCGTATAAATCATTAAACTCTGCAAACCACTTGCATCACGCAATTTCACATATTCATCCAACCCTTTTTGAATCATGATGATGCGCAAAGGCGCCAAAAAGGCAAGCACTACAGTCACGAATCCCGTGAAAATGAAAACTTTGCGGTAAGGACGGGCATAGCTAAGCACCCTCTTCAACAACCTTAAATCAAATGCTTTTCCTGTAACTTCCGACATGCGGCAAAAATAACGAATAAAGTTCAAGGTTCCATTCTATAATGATTATATGATCTTCGAACTTTATTATCTTTGCCAAATGGCTCGAATTGTTGTAGGTATGTCAGGAGGTGTAGATTCTAGTGTTGCCGCTTATCTATTGAAAGCGCAGGGACACGAAGTGATAGGCATGTTCATGAAAAACTGGCACGACGAGTCAGTAACCATCAGCAACGACTGTCCTTGGCTCGAAGACAGCACTGACGCGCTTTTGGTCGCAAACAAACTCAACATTCCCTTCCATACCATTGATTTCAGCAAAGAATATTTTGAACGAATTGTAGACTATATGTTTGTGGAATACAAGGCTGGGCGAACACCCAACCCAGACGTGCTTTGCAACAGAGAAATTAAATTTGACCTTTTTTTGAAGAAGGCTTTAGAACTAAATGCAGATTTTGTGGCAACCGGGCACTATTGCCAAAAGCAGGAAATTACAGTCAACGGAAAAACACAATTTCAGTTGCTTGCTGGTGCCGACCCAAACAAAGATCAATCTTACTTTCTTTGCCAAATCAGCGAAGCACAACTTTCAAAAGCCTTGTTTCCCATTGGTCACTTGCTGAAACCCGAAGTGCGCAAAATTGCCGAAGAGCAAGATTTAATCACAGCAAACAAAAAGGATTCACAAGGACTGTGTTTCATTGGAAAGGTGAAATTGCCTGAATTTTTGCAACAAAAACTTAGTGCAAAAAAAGGAAAAGCTTACGAGATCCCCGCAGATTTAAGTCAATTCACAAAAACACGTGAAAGTTTAGAAGAAATATGCGCGCCATTTGAATACAGCGTGAGCGAAGGCATTGAGCGCGGCGTGCATGACGGCGCCCATTTTTTTACGATTGGACAACGAAAGGGCATTGGCATCGGCGGAAGTCCACTACCATTGTTCTGCATCAAAACTGATGTCGAAAAAAACATCGTTTATTTGGGTCAGGGCGAAGAACACCCGGGTCTTTTTCGCAAAGGATTAAAAATAAACAATGAAGACATTCATTGGATCAATACTACCAACAGTATGAAAGACGGAGAAACGCGCATCTACCAAACGCGCATTCGCTATCGTCAAGAATTGTCACAGGCGACTTTACATAAAAACGAAAAAGGATTGTACATCATTTTTGATCTTGCTCAAAAAGCCATTGCGGCCGGACAGTTTGCAGCCTGGTATGACGGCAATATTCTTGTTGGATCGGGAATAATTTCAGCTTAAGTAAAATTCAACTATTCTTCTGTACAATCTTTATTATTTTATGTAAACACAATGAAAAATGCTGTAGACATAATTTTCACAACTGAGAAAATGTATAATTTTTTACCCAGTTACATGCTGACGAAAATACTCAACTCTTATTTTATTCTGTACAGAAAATTAGCTTAAATTTTTCTGCCGAATCATAAATTCCAACTTTAAATTGACTTCGATCAAAGCGGTGGTTAAGCGGTGATTTTCCTTTCGCAATTCAAAAACTTCTATTGCCTTTTCAATAACAAGTCTCAATTCGTCATTGTTCCATGGTTTCACCAAATAGTTGTACACCTTACCCTTATTGATCGCGTCAACTACCGCTGACATATCTGTATAACCAGTAAGCAACATTCGAATTGGATCAGGATGCTTGACGACCAAAAGTTCTAAGAACTCCACTCCAGTCATATCGGGCATTTTCTGATCACTGATCACCACATGCATGTCTGGATTTTCATCGATTATCTGCAGCCCTTCTTGCGGTGATAATGCCGTATAAACTTCAAAATCTCTGCGGTACACCGCTGTGAACGTTGTTAGATTTAACTCTTCATCATCGACATACAATACTTTTGCTTTCATGCGTATCTTGTTAATTTATTATCCAATCTTATAACTTATCCTCTGCAAAATATTTTGCCTTTCTACTATAAATCTGCCGTAAAAAAAGTTTTGCATTTTGCTCTTATCACACATGCGATTTTATGGAATATAAAAGCCATTACGCAAAAATCAATCCAACGAAAAAATCGATTAAACAAGAAGTAGGAATGAATTTTTTAAAGTGTTTGGAAATAATTCTAACCGCAGCAGATCAATATGTTTAAAATACGTGTATTCAAAGCAACAGAAGATCCATCCTCCACTGAAAAATATTTTATGGGACATCGCAATGTTCTGAAAAGTTATGGTGTGGATGAAGTTATTGCACCAGATACTTCTTGGTTTAACAACCCCAACGTTTATGTCATTATTGTTGAATCTATTGATGGAAGCAAGGTCTATGGCGGTGCCAAAATACAAATCAAGGTACCCAACGAAATGTTGCCAATGGAAAAAGCGCTTTTCAAAATAAAACCAGAAATCTGCACTTTGGTCAATGAGCAAAGCAACAATGGAACCGCAGAATTTTGCGGCTTATGGAATTCACGCGAAGTTGCAGGCTGGGGCATAGGGAGTATATTTTTAGTTCGTGTTGGCGTGGCGCGCGCAGGTATCGCCATTTCTGAAAAACTTAAGATAAATTCATTGTTTGCCTTGTGCGCCTCCTATACTTTGCCCATAGCCATAAAAACAGGTTTTAAACAACATACTACTTTAGACAACGGACAGGGATTTCCTTATCCCACAAACGAATTCAGAGCCTACATCGCCCTATTAGATGATACAAGCACTTTGAAAAATGCGCTGATCGAAGAAAGAGAACAGATTTTTGATTTGCGCTCGCATCCGCATCAAACACGGACCGAAAAGGGACCGAAAGGCGAAACAGAAATACTTTACGACTTAACCTTTTAATTATGACTGAAGAATTTTACGACAGCGCTTATTTGCAAAAAACAGGATTACTCGCGCAATCAATGAAGGAAGCTTCATATGAATCATTTAAATGCTTGCGTGATAGTACTATTGTTGACTTGGGTTGTGGTTCTGGTGAAGATGTTTATCGATTGTCAAAATTGCTTGACTCTTCAAACAGCATTATTGGAGCAGATCACAACGCCATTTTGCTAAATGAAGCAAAAAGCAAAAATAATGCTCGCTCCAATTGCCAATTCATCCAAACAGAAGCGCACCAGCTGCCCTTCGCTAACAATTCGGTGAACGCATTGCGCACAGAAAGGATGTTTCAACATCTCAAGGCCCCATACAAAACAATGATGGAAATTAACCGAGTTCTATGCGATCGAGGAGAAATTTGCATATTGGAAAGCGATTGGAAGGGTCTTTCCTTTTACCACGAAAATTCAGAAGTCGAAGAAAAGATTTGTCTCTATCTCACACAAAAAAAAGTAAACAATGGCTATGCCTCACGAACACTGATTCAAACCTTGATCGATTGTCATTTTAAAATTGAAAAGACACAAATATTCACTACGTCATTTCACAGTCTTGAGGAAGCCAATGAAGCTCTGCAAATCAATACCATATTGAAAGAATGCTACGACAACGGATTTTTTTCGTCAAAAGAATACCTCGATTGCTTGTATTCTTTTAGCGAATTGAATGCGAAAAACGCTTTTGTTTGCTCTATTAATTCAGTTTTGATCAATGCAACGAAACAATGAAAACAACACCTCATCTCTGTTGTTTGGCAATTGTTTTCAACATCTCTATCTACGGACAATACAACATCACAAAAAGCAATACAGATATGATTGGAGCTAAGTTCACCTACTTGGTAGACAGCACCAGTAGAACAGCAAAAGACATCATTCAAAATGGACGATTCGAGGTGCAAAAGCAAAATGTCGCCAATTTCGGCATCACAAAATCAATCATCTGGGTGAAGGCAAAGCTAATTAACAGCAGCCCTAAAAATTATTTCAAACTAATACTCTCCTATCCTATTTTAGATGAAATCACATTTTTTTTCCCTGAAAACAAAGTGTATAAAAGTTATCAATGCGGTGAAAGCGTGCCATTTAACAAACGCATCAATAAACATCCTTGCTATGTATTCAACATCTCAATTCCTTCTGGAACAAGTAAAACGTATTACTTTAAAATACAAAGCAGTGAACAAATCATAATCCCTCTTTACCTCCGCGACGACGAGCAATATACAGAAGATGCGAACAATGAAAATCTCATCATAGGCATCTATGCTGGCATTGTCATCATCATGGTATTCTATAATCTTTTTATATTTTTTTCAACCAAAGACAAAAGCTATTTATTCTACGTCATTTACATAGGATTTGCAGGACTAACACAAATTGGAATAAAAGGATACAATTTTCAATATTTTTGGCCTGACAACCCCTCTTTTCAATTGATCAGTCTGCCTATATTTGCTAGTATTTCGGGAGTTTTCGCATTATTGTTTGCGCAAGAGTTTTTACAGAGCAAGATTTACTTACCTAAAATCAATACCCTAGCCCCTATTTTCACATTGCTATTTTGTTTCAGCATTTGGAGTGCGCTAAGCAACAAAATAATGCTGGGTTTTATTTTCATGCAAAACACCACTCTCGCGATCAGTATTTATATTATTTTCATTTCTCTAATTTCAATTACAAAAGGACAACGCACAGCAAAATTTTTTGCATTAAGTTGGATTGTTCTAATGCTTGGTTCAATCATTTTTATTTTAAAAGACTATGGCATCATCACTTTCAATTCTTTTACCAACTACATCATGCTTGCCGCATCGGCTACAGAAACAACATTACTATCCTTTGCGCTTGCTGACAAAATCAACTTATTGAGTAAAGAAAAAGAATTGTCACAACTACACGCCTTAGAATTGGCTGCCGAAAAAGAAAAATTGATTTTAAACCAAAATGCAATACTGGAAAAAAAAGTACAAGAAAGAACTTCATCGCTTGAGAAAGCCCACGAAACAATTCAGGCAGCGCAAATGCAACTCATCAATTCTGAAAAAATGGCGTCACTTGGACAACTCACCGCTGGGATAGCACACGAAATAAACAACCCTGTGAACTTCATTCTCAACAGCGTTTTGCCATTAAAAAGAGACATTGATGATTTACTGTTCATTATTCACAAAACCGAAAATCTGGAACAAAAAGAAAACCAACAAGAAATCGTACTAGAAATAGCCGACCTAAAAAAAAGCCTAGACATCGATATTTCAGTAAATGAAATACACAAACTACTAGCCGGTATTGAAGAAGGTGCCTACCGCACCGAAAGCATTGTGAAAGGATTGAAAAGTTTTTCACACCTGCACGAGCAGCATGTCAAGCCCTTCAATCTCAATGATGGCATCACATCAACTTTGGCACTATTAAAACACAAACTCAAAACCCAAATAGATTTGCATTTCGAACCTGGTGAAATACCCTTAGTAGAATGCAATGGAGGCAACATCAATCAAGTATTCATGAATCTCATCAGCAATGCCATCGATGCCGTTGAAGAAAAGCACAAAAATGCCAAAACAGGTCGAATCACGATTGAAACTTTTAGATCGGGAAACAAAGCAGTCATCGTTGTTCGAGACAATGGCAGCGGAATGAGCGATGATACTAAAAAAAAATTATTCGAACCCTTTTACACCACAAAAGAGGTGGGTCAGGGAGTTGGTTTAGGTATGTCAATTGTGTATGGCATCATTGAAAGCCATAAGGGCAGCATTTGCATTGAATCAGAAATGAATATAGGCACTACCTTCACAATAGAGCTTCCGCTCGGTGATGAATAAAAAACAATATAGTTTTTGCAAAACAAATTTTATCTATTAGCTTTGCTACAAACAAAAACAAAAATGAATCTATCATTGCACCATCATCACGAAAACAACTCTTGCCAATAGGTGAGCCGGTGATGCTGTATTTTACAATATAAAAGCAAAAGCCCGCCTATTCCGGCGGGTTTTTGCTTTTATAACTTTAATGAATTCTGAAACACTGAAATAAATTATGGAAACACTTAAAATCGCGGTACAAAAATCAGGACGACTCCTTGACGACTCCATACAATTACTAAAAGAATGCGGCATTAAAATTGACAATGGCAAAGACCAACTCAAAGCTACTGCCACCAACTTCCCCTTAGAAGTACTGTATTTGCGCAATTCTGACATTCCACAATATTTAGCGGATGGCGTGGCCGATATTTCCATATTGGGTGAAAACACCTTGATTGAAAAAGAAAAAGAGTTGCTGAATTTGCGCAAGTTGGGGTTCTCAAAATGTCGCCTCTCCCTAGCCGTTCCAAAAGAAGTGGACTATACTGATCTTCAATTCTTCAACGGCAAAAAAATTGCTACCTCTTATCCCAACACGCTCAATGCCTTCTTGAAAGAAAAAGGCATTAAAGCCGATATTCATGTTATCTCTGGGTCAGTAGAAATTGCGCCAAACATTGGATTGGCCGATGCCATTGCCGACTTGGTAAGTAGCGGAAGCACCCTCTTCAAAAATGGTTTGAAAGAAGTTGAAGTGATGCTCAAAAGTGAAGCTGTACTTACTTCAAACAAAAACTTAAGCCCCGGTAAAAAAGAAATTTTAGCCAAATTGTTGTTTAGAATGGACGCCGTATTGACAGCAAAAAACAACAAATACATCTTACTGAATGCACCAAACAACAAATTGGCAGACATCATCAAAATTTTACCAGGAATGAAAAGTCCAACCGTTTTGCCCTTGGCAACCGAAGGATGGAGTTCTGTGCACACGGTCATCACTGAAGACGATTTTTGGAATAAAATTGACTTACTGAAAGCAAACGGTGCAGAAGGAATTTTAATCGTACCTATTGAAAAAATGGTACTTTAATTAAACGATCTCATTTCGAGAAAATATGAAAACCTACAATTTTCCAAGCGCAGGTAGCTGGAGCGACATACTCAAAAGACCAACGCAGTCAAAAGCCAATCTTGAAAAAGTGGTGACCGAAGTGTTTGCTGAAATACAGGCAAAAGGAGACGAAGCGCTGTTTGCTTTTACATCGAAGTTCGACGGATGTCAATTGAATACCCTTCAAGTAAGCGAAAGTGAAATTGCTGACGCCATAAATACGTTGGATCCCCAATTGAAGGCTGCCATTGAAAAAGCAGCCAACAACATTAGAACCTTCCACAACAATCAAATGCAAACTGAAGCGGCTGTTCAAATAGCTGATGGCATTCAATGTTGGCGCAAAACAACCGCGATTGAAAAAGTAGGTTTGTACATTCCCGGAGGCACTGCACCTCTTTTTTCAACCGTGCTGATGCTCGCTATTCCTGCCAGCATTGCAGGAAGCAAAGAAATCACACTATGTTCACCTCCCAACAAAGAAGGCAAAATTCACCCTGCTATTTTGTTTGCCGCCGCTTTGTGTGGCGTGCGCAAAATCTTCAAACTGGGCGGTATTCAAGCCATTGGCGCAATGACCTACGGAAGTGAATCCGTGCCAAAGGCCTACAAAATTTTCGGTCCAGGCAACCAATACGTCACCGCAGCGAAGCAATACGCGAGTATGGAAGGTGTTGCTATTGATATGCCAGCCGGTCCATCAGAAGTGTTGGTTTTCGCCGACGCATCGGGTGATGCCGCCTTTGTTGCTGCTGACTTGCTGTCACAGGCCGAACACGGCGCCGACAGTCAGGTGGTATTGGTAAGCACCGAAGCGCGAATGATCACTGAAGTACAAAAGGAAATTGATATTCAACTGCAAGCCTTGCCTCGCAAAGAAACTGCTGCTAAAGCCTTAGCCAACTCTATTTTGATTTTAGTAAAATCAAAGGAAGAAGCAATGGATTTAATCAATGAATACGCACCTGAGCACTTGATACTACAAAGCCAAGACGAAGCATACTTTGTGCAAAACATACGCAATGCCGGTTCAGTATTTATTGGCAATTACACTCCTGAAAGCGCAGGCGACTATGCTTCAGGAACCAATCATACCCTGCCCACCAATGGCTATGCACGCGCATACAGCGGTGTGTCGGTGGATTCTTTTGTAAAGAAAATTACCTTCCAAAAAATCACTGAAAAGGGCTTAAAGGAATTGGGGCCAACAATTGAAATCATGGCAGAAGCAGAAGAATTAATGGCACATAAAAATGCAGTTTCTATTCGTTTGCGCTCTCTATAAAATTTGAACTTAATATTATGTTTGACTTAAATAAAATCATCCGCTCCAACATCAAGGTATTAACGCCCTACTCTTCTGCTCGAGATGAATTTTCGGGGCAGGCAAGTATTTATTTGGATGCTAATGAAAACCCTTTTAACACTGGATTTAACCGCTATCCTGATCCAATGCAATGGGCGCTCAAAGAGAAAATAGCTGCGCTTAAAAAAGTAGTGCGCAAAGAAAATATTTTGCTCGGCAATGGCAGCGATGAAGTGATAGACTTACTACTGCGCGCCTTTTGCGAACCAAAGGAAGACAACATCCTTACCTTTCCTCCCACTTATGGGATGTACGAAGTGTATGGCAACATCAACAACATTGCTATTCAAAAAATTGCACTGAACAGCGATTTTCAAATCGATGTGCCCGTAGCGCTGAAGGCAATTAACGCCAATACCAAACTCATTTTTGTATGCTCACCCAACAATCCCAGTGGTGGCGCTATAGATCCTGATGCTATTAAATCATTGTTGAAAAATTTTGAAGGAATTGTAGTCATCGATGAAGCCTATGCTGATTTTTCAGCACAAGAAAGCTGGATCAATTACTTGGACCTCTATCCTAATTTGTTTGTAATGCAAACCTTTTCAAAGGCATGGGGACTTGCCGCTTTGCGCTTAGGCGTTGGTTATGCAAGTGAAAATATTATCAAGGTGCTCAACAAAATAAAACCACCTTACAACATCAATGAACTAACACAACAAAGCGTTATCAAGAAATTAGAAAACGCCACCGACGTACAAGAACAAATCAACGCTATCAATCAGCAAAGAGATCTGCTTGCAGAAGCGCTGAGTGCGCTGCCAATTGTGAAAAAAGTATATCCGAGCGACGCTAATTTTCTTTTAGTGCAGGTGATTGACGCCAACAAAACATACCAGTATTTGGTTGAAAAGGGAATCATTGTTAGAAACCGAACTACAGTGGTTTTATGCGAAGGATGCATCAGAATTACCATTGGCACTGCTCAAGAAAACACCGAAGTGATCAACGCTTTAAAAGAAATGAAAATATAATTGAATACCTGCTTATGAAAAAAGTATTGTTTATCGACCGCGACGGCGTACTCGTCACAGAACCTCAGAATTTTCAAGTAGATCACCTGGAAAAATTAGTATTCTATCCTGGTGTTTTTCAAAACCTTGCTAAAATCGCCGAGAAACTTGATTTTGTGTTGGTACTTGTCAGCAACCAAGATGGTTTGGGAACAGACTCCTTTCCAGAAAATACTTTCTGGCCCACACAAAACATGATCCTAAATTCACTGAAAAACGAAGGCATTGAATTTGCCGACGTATTCATTGACCGCACCTTCGCCAAAGACAATGCGCCCACACGTAAGCCAGGAACAGCAATGCTAACGAAGTACCTATCGGGTTACGATCTTTCGAATTCTTTTGTAATTGGCGATCGCATTACAGACATGCAACTGGCTGCAAACCTTGGTACAAAGGGCATTTGGCTCAACAACAATCCCGAATTAGGATCTGACGAAATCAACAACAAAGAAAGCGATCTTGCCGAAACTATCGCCATTAAAACAACTTCATGGAAAAACATTTGGGAGTTTCTGCGGAAAGTTGACAGAACAGCTGTTGTAGACAGAAATACCAAAGAAACACAAATACACATTGAAGTGGATTTAGATGGAACCGGCAAAACAAATATTTCTACTGGCCTCCCTTTTTTCGATCACATGCTCGATCAAATCGGTCGCCACTCTGGAATGAATTTAACCATCCAAACCAAAGGTGATTTACACATTGATGAACACCACACCATTGAAGATACAGCTTTGGCGCTCGGCGATGCCATCAATAAAGCCTTAGGCAATAAACTTGGCGTTGAACGCTACGGATTTTGCTTACCTATGGACGATTGTTTAGCGCAAGTGGCCATCGACTTTGGCGGACGACAATGGATTGAATGGAAAGCCGATTTCAAACGCGAAAAAGTGGGTGACATGCCTACTGAAATGTTTTATCATTTCTTTAAATCGTTTAGTGATACCGCTCGCTGTAACTTAAATGTTCAAGCCGACGGAAACAATGAACACCATAAAATTGAAGGCATCTTTAAAGCCTTCGCTAAAGCAATTAAAATGGCTATCAAAAGAGATGCCGACAACATGAGTTTACCATCAACAAAAGGAACACTGTAAAATGAAATTGGTTATTATTAATTACGGCGCTGGAAATACACAATCGGTGAAATATGCCTTTCAACGACTGGGCATCAATCCTGTGCTATCAAACAATGTAGACGAAATTTTTTCGGCCGACAAAGTGATATTCCCCGGTGTTGGTCATGCTCAAGCGGCAATGAATGAATTGATGGCACAAGGTTTAGAAAAATTTATTCCTCAATTGACTCAACCTGTATTAGGCATTTGCCTAGGCATGCAATTACTTTGTCAATTCTCAGAAGAAGGAAATACACAGTGCCTCGGCATCATCAACGACACAGTGAAAAAATTTGAACCGCTGCTAAAAGTTCCGCACATGGGCTGGGACGGAAGCACTACAGCTCCAATAAAAAACGCAGTGTTCAACAACATTAAAGAACAAGTGTATTTTGTACACAGCTATTACGTTCCCATAAATCAATACACCATTGAAACTTGTGATTACATCACTCCTTTCAGTGCATCAATTCAAAAAGATAATTTTTACGGCTGTCAGTACCACCCCGAAAAAAGCGGTAAGGTTGGCGAACAAATATTGAAAAACTTTTTAGCACTATAATATGTACATAATTCCAGCCATAGATATTATTGAAGGCAAGTGTGTTCGCTTAACCCACGGCGACTACGCGCAAAAAAAAATATACAATGAAAATCCTCTAGAAGTTGCGAAAGAGTTTGAAGCTGCAGGGTTAAAACGATTGCATTTGGTTGATCTTGACGGCGCCAAAAGCGGTCATATCGTGAACTACAAAATTTTGGAAAGCATTGCTAAAAACACTTCGTTGATCATTGATTTTGGCGGAGGCGTAAAAACAGATGAAGATATTCAACTGGCGTTCAACAGTGGTGCAGCGCAAGTCACCGGAGGAAGTGTTGCAGTGAAAAATCCGCAAATTTTTGAATCATGGATTAAAAAACATGGAGATAAAATCATTCTCGGTGCTGATGTAAAAAACGAAAAAATTGCCACCAACGGTTGGCTGGAAGATTCAGGAATTGATCTCTGGGGATTTTTGCAAGACTATGTTAAAAAAGGCGTTCATTATACCGTTTGCACCGATATTTCAAAAGACGGCGCCTTGCAGGGCACGGCAACTGAATTGTACAAAAAAATGATTCTACAATTCCCATCATTAAACGTCATCGCCAGTGGCGGCGTCACTACCATTCAAGATTTACACGACCTTAGGGAAGCAGGTTGCTTCGGAGCTATTGTAGGGAAAGCGATTTATGAGCAACGCATTTCATTGAAGGATTTCGAAATATTTAATCAATAAAATTGCACCTGCGACCTCAATTTAACACTATGCTATCAAAACGAATCATTCCCTGCCTCGACATAAAAGACGGGCGCACTGTAAAAGGTGTAAATTTTGTAGGATTGCGCGATGCCGGCGATCCTGTGGAATTAGCAAAATTGTATGCCGAGGAAGGTGCCGATGAATTGGTATTACTCGACATCACCGCCACGCACGAGAAAAGAAAAACAGTGGTTGAGCTCGCTACAAAAGTAGCGCAACAACTTAATATTCCATTTACAATTGGCGGTGGCATTGCATCTGTTGAGGACGCCCATGCTGTACTCAATGCCGGTGCCGATAAAATAAGCATCAACTCGGCAGCAGTAAAAAACCCGCAGCTGATCAATGACTTATCTGAAAAATTTGGTAGTCAGTGCGTTGTAGTGGCCATTGATGCAAAAGAAGTTGATGGTACTTGGTTTGTTCACCTTAACGGCGGACGAATTAAAACCGATCTTGAACTTTTTGCTTGGGCTAAAGAAGCTGAGGAACGAGGTGCTGGTGAAATTTTATTTACCTCTATGAATCACGACGGCACCAAAGCTGGCTTTGCCAATGAAGCATTGGCCAATATGTCTGCGCTGCTAAATATCCCCATTATCGCCTCTGGTGGAGCAGGAAATATGCAGCACATTCGAGATACTTTTATTCACGGAAAGGCTGATGCGGCCTTGGCTGCAAGTATTTTTCACTTTAAAGAAATTGCGATTCCTGATTTGAAGAATTATCTTAAAAAAGAAGGAATTTCGATAAGATGAAAAGTTAAAAAGCAAAAACCTTAGCTTTACCAACTCAACAACAAATGACGAACATGACGATAGATTTTAAAAAAGGTGACGGACTCGTTCCTGCCATCATTCAAGATGCTAAAACAAAAGCAGTGCTGATGCTGGGTTATATGAACGAGGAAGCTTTTGCCAAAACCAAGGAGAGCGGAAAAGTCACTTTCTTTAGCCGAACAAAAAATCGCTTGTGGACCAAAGGTGAAGAAAGCGGCAACTTCCTGAATGCTGTTGATATTAAAATCGACTGCGACAACGATACTCTTTTAATAAAAGCAAATCCGGTTGGGCCAACTTGTCACACTGGCAGCGACACATGCTGGAATGAAAAAAACGAAAGCACGCCCACCGATTTTTTGGCTCATTTAGAGGAAACCATTCAAAACAGAAAAAACAATCCATCAGAAAAATCATACACTTCTCAACTTTTAGCAAGAGGCATTAATAAAGTTGCTCAAAAAGTTGGCGAAGAAGCAGTTGAATTGGTAATTGAAGCTAAAGACGACAGCAAAGAATTGTTCTTAGGTGAAGCAGCTGATTTGATGTACCACTACATTGTGCTGCTGGCCGCAAAAAACTACAGTTTTGACGATGTCGTAAAAGTGTTGAAAGAGAGACATAAATAATCTCTGTTGCAATAAGTTTTTTTAGTATTTTCGTATTCCAAAAATAAAAACATGTCAAACAAAGATACACAAGCAGACGAACCATTAGTAGATGTAGGCACAGCCTTCAGCAAATCAGAAAAGTTTTTTATTGAAAACAAGAAAGCTCTGTCTACAGCTGGTATTGCACTCATTGCCATCGCAGCCATCTATTTCTTTTACCAAAATGTAGTGGTTGAAAAAGCGTCAGCTGAGGCCAAAGAAAACATTTGGAAAGCAGAAGAATTCATGAGCAAAGACTCCTTGAAATTGGCTATGAATGGCAACAAAGATTTTATGGGTTTTGAAGAAATTGCGCAAGAATACAGCAATACCGACGAAGGAAACTTAGCACATTACTACTCTGCAGTACTTTTGATCAAACAAAAAAAATACGACGAAGCCATTGAACAACTGGAAGATTTTGATGCAGACGGAAAAATGATGCCCCACCTTAAAAATGGTTTACTGGGTGACTGCTACAGCGAATTAAAAGACAGCGACAAAGCAATTAAAAAATATGTCTCTGCTGCTAAAGGTGCAGGAAACATATTGGTATCTCCTTACTTCTTAACCAAAGCAGCAATTCTCTCTGAGCAAAATGGCGATTTTGAATCTGCAATTAAGTACTACGAAGAAATCAATGCTCAGTACTATACTGATCCTGCAAAACACGCCACTGAAAAACAAAAAATTGAAAAAGCCTTAGGCTTGGTGAAAGCCAAGGCAGCTGTTAAAGCAAACTAAAAGTGGCTACTGCTCTTAAAAATCTGTCAGACCACAACAATAGTATTTCAGCCGCAGGCATGAAAATCGCTGTTGTCGTAGCCGAGTGGAATACAGAAATCACCGAAGGTCTAAAAAAAGGTGCTGTAGAAACCCTTTTGCAGCAAGGAATAAGTGAAAATAACTTACAGGTACACTATGTTCCTGGCTGTTTTGAACTACCCTTAGCGGCACAAATGCTTTTGGAAAAACAAAATATTGACGCAGTAATTTGCATTGGCTGTGTTATTCGCGGAGAAACAAGTCACTTTGACTTTGTTTGTCAGGGCACCACCTATGGCATTCAAAGCGTTTCTTTAAAATACAACAAACCCGTAGTGTTTTGTGTACTCACCGACAACACTATTGATCAATCGCGCGCGCGCTCAGGAGGTGTGCACGGCAACAAGGGTGTTGAGGCCGCTGTGACCGCTATTAAAATGATTGCCCTCCAGAAAGTGATTTAATCCGCATGAAGTACCGTATCCTATCCGACAGCGAACTCAAAGAACTCGAAACAGAATTCATTCAATTTTTAGTTGCCAATGGCATCGACGACGCCGAATGGAAAAAAATAAACAACAACGATCCCGACAAAGCCATTGAGTTCGTAGAAACTTTCAGCGATGTTGTGTTTGAAAAAGCTTTCAACAAAGTACAATTCCTTGAGCACTTAGAACCCACGTCTATTAAGGTTTTCATGTTCGGCAGCGATAAAATATATTTGATTGGCATTGACTCTAAACACCCCGACATCGACTTTCGCGACAAAGATGTACTGACTGCCTTGGCTACCAATTTTTTGGAATACAAAGATCACTTGACCATATACAAAACCAACAAAGCGATTACTGAAAATAGAGAATTGGAAATTTTTAAAATGCTGAAAGACGGTTGCTTGGTGATTGATGAAAATAGATTTAAGGCTTTCGCGAATTTGTACCAGAGCTCACTGTAGCGTTATTGGCGATAGATCCTTCCTTCGTCAGCAGTACAATACTCCTTCATTATCTGAATAATTCATTATTTATTTTTATGAAACTCGTCGCTAATGTCATTTCCTCGCGCGCGTCTCCAGACGCGTGCGGATTTATAAAGGCATTTGAAATGCCAAGATAAATGGGCACGCGATGAAATCGCGCGCGAGCAAAATCACATATTATATAAACACATAATCACTCGCATATTCCTTCACTAGCGCCTTTGTAAAGGCCTCCTCTTTTTTAATTCGCCCCAAACATCGCACACCAGTAGTTTCAAGAATAACCTTTTCAGATTGTGGATTAGAATCGCCATTAAAAAAGAGACCAAGAATATTGAGATCCTTTGATTTCAAAGCATTTATTGATAGTAATGTATGATTGATACTCCCTAAATAATTAGAGCAAACCAACACCACTTCAGCCTCATAATATTTCATTAAATCCAACATGGTATCACCTTTGTAGTTAATGGGAACCATCACTCCTCCTGCACCTTCTATTATGATGTTGTTATTAAAACTTGGGAGCTTCAAGCGACTCAAACGCAGTTCAATACCTTCCAGTTCTGCGGCAGCGTGTGGTGACATCGCATTTTTAAGCAGAAATTTTTCTTTATGAAATTTAACGCGTTTGGCGCTCACCAGACTCTTAACAGTCAATCTATCCTGACTTTCCTCTCCCGCCTGAACAGGCTTAAAATAATCGGCTTGCAGCGCTTCTACAAGAATTGCCGACACAATCGTTTTACCTACATCAGTTCCTATTCCAGTAATAAATATCTTGCGCATTTGCTAAAAATAGAAAGTTAAGTGGCAAAAGCCAAAAACTTTGCAAGTTACCATCCGCTTTCAGCGCCACCACCACCAAAGCCACCACCACCAAAGCCGCCAAATCCGCCACCGCCACCTCCTCCAAAGCCACCTCTACCACCAGAGAAATCACTCCAACCACCACGACCACTATTCATAAACGAAGTGAGCATTAAGGCTGTCCATAAAGAAGTATGGTTGGTTTGTGCGTAGGAACGCGCATTGAAAAACTTAAGTCCGACTACAAATAAAATCACTAATACAATTAAAAAGATAAAGGCGCCACCACCCGACTGCTGCTTGACGTAATCGGCCTGATTGAATTCCTTTTTTGCCAAGGGCATCAATACATTCAATGCATTTACAATTCCCTGATACACGTCGCCAGCTTTGAAAGCCGGTATCATTTCATTTTTCTCAATTAATTTTGCTGTACCATCTGTGATCACAGGTTCTAGTCCTCGCCCCACTTCAATAGCAACCTTTCTGCCTCCATCCTCCTTGGTGGTTTTGACAACGATCACCAAGCCATTGTCTTTCTTTGCTTGACCAACACCCCACTTCTCACCAAGATTAGTACCGTATTCCGACGCCGTTAAGCCACACAAATCACCAACAATAACAACCACAAACTGGTTGGATGTAGAGTCGTTGAATTGCTTCAAAGTAGCTTCTAAAGTCGCCACCTGATCAGCACTGAGCGCCCCCAATTTATCGTGTACATAAAAAGGATAACGGCTTGGTTTCTCAGGAATACATTCTTGAGCAAAGGCAGAAATACTGAACAAAATGCCCGTGCAAAAAGTCAGCAAACGCATAGTGAATTGATTAATTAAAAGAAACTTCATCCGTCAATTCGTTTTTATCATTGCTTTGGTAAGGAAAATTTTCTTTCAACTTTTCACCCGCTAGAGCGATCCCTTGAACCAAGCCTTCTGTAAATTTTTCTTCTTTAAAATTTTTGATAACGAGGTCTTTCACCTCATTCCAAAAAGTATCTGCCACTTTCGCATTGATCCCAGCATCACCCAAAATGGCAAAGCGGCGATCGTTGAGCGATAAATAAAACAGCACCCCATTTCGGAGTGCTGTTTTGTGCATGTCAAGTTTTTTAAAAATATACGCAGCTCTGTCCAACACCACGCCACCGCAAGTGCTTTCAATGTGAACGCGCACCTCACCTGAAGTGTTCAACTCAGCAGCTTGTATGGCTTGCACCAATAGTGCCTTTTGTTCGGCAGTGAAGAACTTTTCTGCTTTCATTTTTTTTTAAAATTTCACCGTAGGTGCTACATCAGCTCCTGCTTTCGCTTTGAAATAAGCTTGCTCTTCAAAACCTGCAATAGCGTTGAACAACTTGCCCGGAATTTTTTGAATACGCTTGTTGTATTCAATAGCCGCTTCATTGAAACGATTTCTTTCAGTCGCGATTCTGTTTTCAGTGCCCGCCAATTCAGCCTGCAAAGCGATAAAACTTTCATTTGCTTTCAAATCAGGATACTGCTCCATTACCACCATCAATCGCCCTAAAGACGAAGACAAAGCACCTTGATTTTGCTCAAAACTCTGAAGTGCTTCAGGCGTTAATTTTGAAGGATCAATGTTCATTTGTCCCACTCGTGAACGCGCTTCAGTTACAGCCGTCAACACCTCTTTTTCGTGTTTGGCATAACCTTGAACGGTGTTTACTAAGTTTGGAATCAAGTCGGATCTGCGTTGGTACGCATTCTCTACATTTCCCCATTGACCTTTTACTTCTTCATGCTTGTCAACGGTTCCATTGTTCCACATAAAACCCCACAAAACAATGATTCCTAAAATTACACCGATGATCAAACCTGTGCTAATTTCTCTTCCTGCTATTTTCATATTGTATTTTTTTTGATTTTAATAAATATCACAATTCTACTGCAGCAAGGTCACACTGCGGTTGATAAACTCTGTTAAATCTTTTCCTTTCAACAAACCTTGCGACAAAAGTGCTAAGTCAGCAGCTTGTTTCGCCAGCGTTTTTTGGGCGCTTTCATCTGTTTCAGAAAGAATTTTAGAAATCAATGGATGATTCGTATTCACTACTAAATTGTAGCTTTCGGGCATGTTTCCAAACATACTCATTCCACCACCACCTGCAGCTTGCATCTCTTTCATACGGCGCATGAATTCGCTTTGTGTAACAAACATAGGTTTGTCTTTTTCGCTCAAGCTTTCAAAAACAACGGTAAATTTACCTGCTTCTACTTGCGCGGTGATCACCGGTTTCAATTTCTCTTCTTCGTCTTTGCTCAGCTTAGAAATTTGCGCTTCTTCCTTTGAAATCAACTTATCCAAAGTATCGGCATCAATTCTTTTGAAAGAAATGTCTGGCGTACCTTGCTCTAATTTGTTGAGCAAGTGAGAGGTTAACGGACTGTCCATAATCAAAACGTCGTAGCCTTTTGCCTTCGCATCTTCAATGTACGCATGATGTTCTACCTCGCTGTGTGAGTACAAC
>CANFBW010000036.1 GCA_947444925.1 Flavobacteriales bacterium
CCTGCAAGGCTCTGTATGGGCTGCGGTGCAAGATTTCAAAATGATAGTGCCTGGAGACAAGGTGATGGTGTGCCTTTCAGGTGGTAAAGACAGTTATACGATGTTGGACATGCTGATGAAAATGCAGAAGTCACCAACAATGGATTTTGAAATTATAGCGATCAATCTCGACCAAAAGCAACCCGATTTTCCGGAGCATATTTTGCCGGCCTATTTAACCAAGGTGGGTGTGCCGTATAAAATTGTGGAAAGAGATACATATAGCATTGTGAAAGATAAAATTCCAGTAGGCAAAACGATGTGCAGTCTTTGTTCGCGATTGCGCAGAGGTACTTTGTATGGCGTTGCCGAAGAGTTGGGTGCTACTAAAATAGCACTTGGACACCACCGTGAAGACATCATTGAAACTATGTTTCTCAATTTGTTTTTCAACGGTAAAATGGAGGCGATGCCTGCTAAATACAAAACCGATGACGGCAAACACATCGTCATTCGTCCGCTCGCCTACTGCAAAGAAAAAGATATTGAACTTTATTCCGACGAACAAGAATTTCCAATCATTCCCTGCAACCTTTGTGGCTCGCAAGAAAACATGCAACGTCAAAACGTTAAAATGATGTTGAAGAAATGGGACGATGAAAATCCAGGCAGGGTAGAGTCAATTTACAATGCCATGCAAAACATTCATCCCTCACACATGCTTGATCGAAATATTTTTGATTTCCATTCGCTCCTGAGTGAGTCAATGGTGACGAAGGGTGTGAAAATAGAAGCATAAGACAGATGACTGAAATGGCAAAACAACGAATGATACAGCTCAGCAAAGAGCTGCACGAACACAATTACCGTTACTATGTTTTGTCGCAGCCTACGATTAGTGATTATGATTTTGATATGTTGTTGAAGGAACTTCAACGACTTGAAGAAATACATCCTGAATGGGCCAGTGTCAATTCGCCTACAAAACGCGTGGGAGGTACGGTTACCAAGGATTTTAATACAGTAAAACACACGTATCCGATGCTGTCGCTCAGCAATTCCTATTCAAAGGAAGAGTTGGTTGACTTTGAAACGCGTTTGCGCAAACTTACTACCACTGAACCTGAATATACTTGCGAGCTGAAGTACGATGGAGTGGCTATTGGACTTACCTATAAAAATGGCGAACTCGTGCAAGCGCTTACGCGTGGAGATGGAGAAAAGGGCGACGATATTACTGAAAATGTACGCACCATTAAAAGTGTTCCACTTAAATTGAAAGGAAATTTTCCTTCAGAATTTGAAATACGCGGAGAGGTTTTTTTGCCAAGAAAGGCTTTTGAAAAAATCAATGAAGAGAAAAAAAATGCAGGCGAAGCGCTGTTTTCAAATCCGAGAAATACAGCATCAGGTACGCTAAAAATGCAGGATTCAAATGTGGTGGCGAAGCGTGGTTTGGATTGTTTTATGTATGCTGTGATGGGGGAGTATTTGCCTTTTGATACACATTTTGAAAACTTACAAGCGGCTGGTCATTGGGGATTCAAGGTGCCGCCAGTGGACAAAAAATTCATTTGCAAAACAGAAACGATAGATGGTATTTTGGATTTCATACAGTTTTGGAATTCAGCCCGAGAAAATTTGCCCTTCGATGTAGATGGCGTAGTGGTGAAAGTCAATCAAATCAGCATCCAAAAGCAGTTGGGAAGCACCGCAAAATCACCGCGTTGGGCCATTGCGTATAAATTTCAAACCGAACGTGCTTGTACAAAATTACTGAGTGTGACCTATCAGGTTGGGCGCACGGGAGCGGTAACGCCAGTGGCAAATTTAGAACCTGTATCGCTGTTAGAAACTACGGTGAAGCGCGCGTCTTTGCACAATGCCGATCAAATAGAGAAGCTCGATGTGCGTGAAGGTGATTTCGTTTACGTGGAAAAAGGAGGGGAGATCATTCCTAAAATAGTGGGTGTTGATGTGGCGCAACGCGCAGCGCATGCTCCGGTTTTAAAGTTTATCCAACATTGTCCCGAATGCCATTCCTTGTTGGTGCGTGGCGAGGGCGAGGCGCAGCACTATTGTCCAAATGAACTGGGTTGTCCGCCACAAATCAAGGGCAAGCTCTATCATTTTATTTCACGCAAGGCCATGAATATTGATGGTTTGGGAGAAGAAACCATTGACTTGTTGTACAAAGAAAATTTGGTGCATTCTATTCCTGATATTTATGAATTGCAGTATTCGCAAATAATTCGCCTCGATCGCATGGCGGAGAAGTCGGCTAAAAATTTATTGAAAGGTGTGCAGGATTCAAAGCTCGTGCCCTTTGAAAGGGTTCTTTTTGCTTTGGGTATCCGACACGTTGGCGAAACTGTTGCCAAGAAATTGGTGGCGCATTTTAAGAATATCAATGCAATTGCAGCCGCAACTTTAGAAGAGTTGATGCAGGTTGATGAGATTGGCGATAAAATTGCAGAGAGTGTAAGGGCGTATTTTTCAAATGCCAAAAACAGGGAAGAAATTGAAAAATTACAATTGGCAGGATTGCAGTTCACAGCAGTTGAAAAGGTGATTGAAGGCAGTACTGGATTATTAGAAGGACAATCAATAGTGGTTTCTGGCGTATTTAAGAATTTCTCTCGCGACAGTATTAAGTTAGAAATAGAGAAGCATGGCGGTAAAAACATTTCTTCAATTTCTGCAAAGACTTCTTTTGTTTTGGCTGGCGAAAACATGGGTCCTGAAAAATTAAAGAAGGCCGAAAAGTTGGGTGTAAAAGTGATCACTGAAGATGATTTTGTACAATTGATAGCTGGAGCAAAAGAGCTATCCAACAAGGGGCAAACAGATTTGTTTGCGCAATAATTCCAAGTATTTTGTAGTCTTGTCTGCAATCGTGTTGCGTTTTTAAAATTGAGCGATCGCTCTGGCATCCCTTTTCAGTTGAAATTTCACACGAAGTTTTAGTGTTAGAAGTATTTATGGCTGTCCGTAATTATAACAGCACTGTGACGGAAGTGGCGCTAGGTACTTCAAAGACCGAAACTTCGTTTCTCCTCTTCATCTCAAATTTCAGGAAGACAAAAATGCCCTATTCTCAAAAAGAGTTTTTTTTAAATTGTTGGTCGAGAGCGTTTGAATCGTTTTAAGAGCATGCCTATTCTCTGAGTTACTCCGAAGGATAGCGCCTTCGTCGTTCTTTTTACTTGCAATGACATCCAATCGTTGTTGTTAAAACTTTTGCTAAGTAGGCAGATTGTTATAAATCTCAGCTGCGGTATCGCTTTGATATAAAGTGAGGTCTCAAAGGGTTTTTGGGACTTTTTTGTGCAATAAAAAACCTCCCCGATTGCTCGAGGAGGTTCTGTATAATCAACCAAATTTCAACTATTTTTTCTTAGCTGCTTTAGCTGCTGGTTTAGCTGTGGTTTTAGCAACAGCACCAATCTTAGCCGTTTTAACGGTTTTGATGATTCTTGCTGCAATTTTGTAAGGGTCTCCGTTAGATGCAGGTCTTCTGTCTTCTAACCAACCTTTCCAGCCTTTAGTAACAGCGATCAATGGAATTCTAATAGAAGCACCTCTGTCTGAAACGCCATATTTAAATTCATTGATAGAAGCAGTTTCGTGTCTTCCTGTCAATCTTTCGTTATTGAATTCGCCATAAACAGCTATGTGTTCTTTCACCACTGGTCTGAAAGCCTCACAAATTTGTTCGTATACTTTTTTAGATCCACAAGTTCTCAATGTTGTATTTGAGAAGTTGGCATGCATACCTGAGCCATTCCAGTCACCTTTGATAGGTTTAGGATGGTATTCAATATAGTAACCATAGCTCTCAGTAAGTCTGTCTAACAAATATCTAGCAACCCATAGTTCGTCACCAGCTTTTTTAGCACCTTTTGCAAACAATTGGAATTCCCATTGACCGCAAGCAACCTCTTGGTTGATGCCTTCAAATGTAAGTCCGGCTTCGATACAAAGGTCAGCATGTTCTTCTACCAATTCTCTTCCGAAAGTGTTTTTTCCACCAACTGAACAGTAGTACATTCCTTGTGGACCAGGGTAACCGCCAACTGGAAATCCTAAAGGCAATTGCGTTTTAGTGTCCATGATGAAGTATTCTTGTTCAAAACCAAACCAGAAATCATTGTCATCATCTTGAATAGTAGCTCTACCGTTAGAAACGTGCGCCGTACCATCTGCGTTCAACACTTCGCTCATTACTAAATAGCCATTGATTCTTGATGGATCAGGGTAAATAGCAACAGGTTTTAGCAAACAGTCAGAAGATCCGCCTTCTGCTTGTTTTGTTGAAGAACCGTCAAATGACCAGTTGCCCAATTCTTCTAAAGTTCCTTGAAAATCTTCATGCTCTTCCACTTTCGTTTTAGATCTCATGTTTTGTGTTGGATGGTATCCATCCAACCAGATGTACTCTAATTTGATTCTTGCCATGTTATTTTAGTTTTTGGATTTGCTAAATGTTTCAACGAAAATAGGATTTATTTTGAGAACTTATACAACATTGTTAATAAATATTAGAAATAAAGTTTAGATACCTCTAAATTTTCGATGTCATGAGCCTAATTGTATTCTCGGTGGTGCATTTTTTATAGGGAGGATGAACTTTTACAGAGATAGTCTTACATTTATAAAAAAAGAACGATCACTATGTTTGAACACAAATCACATAAATTATTGCCAGTGAAGCACTACGTTCGCCGCCAAATAAAATATATTGCCTACGCATGTTTTATCATATTTATTTCTTTAATGATTGGTGTGTCGGGATATTATTTCATTGGACATTTGGGATTTGTAGATTCTTTGCTCAACGCTTCTATGATTTTGGGCGGAATGGGACCAGTGGATATTCTGACTTCCACTGCGTCTAAGTTTTTCGCTTCTTTTTATGCGTTGTACAGCGGGATTGTTTTTTTAGCCACCATCGCCGTGATGACTGCGCCTGCGCTGCACCGTGTGTTGCATGTGTTGCATTTGGAGCAAGGGAAGTAGTATTTGTTGTATTGGTGCTTGCAGAAAATTTATTGCGATTTTTTAAGCTGTGTAAAAAGCGATCGGCATGCATTTACTGCATGCGTTTTGAACGCGTAAGTCTTTTGCTGAGAGGATATGAGTACAAGTTTGTCCTACGCAACGGAATCGATATACTTTCCTTTTTTCTTGTCAGACATCATTACTCTGAAAATAACAATTACGCCAATAGTGATCGAAAGATCAGCAAGATTAAAAATGTAATTGTTGAATCTGAATTCTTGTCCGCCAATCAATGGTATCCATGAAGGGAAGTGTGTGTCAATGATGGGGAAATAAAGCATGTCAACCACTTTGCCTTCAAAAAATGGGGCGTATCCTCCTTCGGTTGGGAAAAGGGTGGCTATTTCAAAATAGTCTGAACTTGAAAAAATATTTCCGTAAAAAATGCCGTCGATAATATTTCCTGCTGCTCCGGCAATCACCAAAGTCAAGGCAAAAATGAAAGCATTGCTTTTGTTTTCTTGTATCGATTTGCGCATAAATAGAACAAGCAGTATGCATGCAATAATGCGAAAGATACTGAGGATTATTTTTCCATAAGCCCCTCCTAATTCCATCCCCAGCGCCATTCCGTTATTTTCAACGAATTTGATTTGAGCCCACGACAAGCCTAAAATATTAAAACCATCATTAAGTACAAAAGTGGTTTTTACATATATTTTAAGTGCCTGATCCAATAATAGCACTATTAAAATCAGTATGGTTGCGCGTATTTCTTGTTTGTTTTTCATGCTCGGTTTAATTGTCAAAAATATTCACTTCGAAGCTGAAGTCACAAAAAAATAGCTAAGAAAGTGCAAGTGATAATTTTTGTAAAATTATTTGTTCATTTTTTGCATCAACACCTTATAGGCTTTAAGCATTTGCGTAATGTCGCTGATGGCTACTTTTTCGTCGGGCGAGTGCACATGGTCTTCTGGTGCGCCAATGAAACACCAATCAAAAGGGTAGGGCGAATGTTGCAATACATTGCCATCGCTGCCGCCTGCCGATTCTACTTCTATTTGATAAAGTATTTTTTGTTTGTCTAAAATGTGTTGAATTTGTTTCAAATAACTTCTTCTGGGTATGCCTGAGTCGCGCATGGAGAAAGCTACGCCATTTCCATGCTGCACGCCTGATGTAACCCACGTAATGTCACAAATTAGCGCTTGGCGAACGCCATAGTTTTCATAAATGTATTTGGCTACGTATTGAGCTGTTCCGCCGCCGTGTTCCTCGTAAGTTGAAAAAACGATGATGCCGTTTTCAAGTGTTTCGGCTGTTTTTAAGGCTGTCCAAACACCCAAGCGGTTGTCCATGTAAGGAGATTGAATATAGTCATCGTTCTCTCTAAAATTGGGTTTGAAGGTCAGCGTGGTGCCACGGTCGATTTCTCTTTTATAGAGGTACGACAAATTGCGGTCTTTGTCAACGTGTAGTTTGCATTCAATAGCGCCTTTGCTATCGGTGCCAACGAGTTTGAATCCTGATTTAGAAGCGGGACCGCCAATGCGTATCAAACTTGAACTGTAGCCAACCGTGTATCCAATAGAATCAAGGTGCGCAAACATTGCCGTTGTTGGTTTTCCAAACACCAAGACAATGGCATCTTGAAAACTTTTGCCTGCCAAAACAGTAGGCTGTGCCTTCCATTTTTTGCTTTCTTTTTTGATGTACTTCAGTACAAATTCAGTCATCGCTTGTTCAGAGCCTGAAGGCGCGTGGATACTGCAGAGGGTTTCGAGTAGAGAGAAGTTCATTATCTTATGCGGTCAACGGAACGTACTTTTTCTTCGTCTTTTTTAATGCCGCGCAAGGCCAAGAAAACCAAAAATGCCTGCGCTGGTGTAGCAAAAATTGAATAGTTGAGTGTAATACTGTTTGGGTAGCAAATCATCAATGAAGCAAAAAGCAGTGTATTCGCTGTTAGAAGAAGCAAAAGGAAACGGCAAATTTTTATTTGAGCACTTCGGTTTTTATACAAAAAAACAACATACAATAAGGTCATTGCTACTGCCACAACAAAAACGCCATAGAAATGATTGGCGTTGTGGTATTCAGTTCCGTCGAGTGCCACAAAAGGGCTAAAGGATATTGCCTGTGCTTGCCCCAAAAATATAGGATTGTAAAAAAGCAGAATAATCCCCAACAAAGAAGCTGAAAATAGGTAGAGTGACTGTATTCTCTGTAGCATGATTAGTTTTTTTCAAAAGTACTAAAATATCTTTCTCTCAAAAGAGATAAAAATGCTTGTCTGTTTTTAAGAAAATAATTCCAATTTTTTTTTCGTTTTAAATGTTTAATGCTTAATATTGCCATGCAAATAAAATTAGCCGAATCCGGCAGATTTGTTTTTCACACAAAAACTTCCTGAATAAAATTCACAATCAATTACGATTTTACTTTAACAAAGCACAATGGACGATAGTTTAGATTTGACTAAAAAAACGGTTTCAGAACTCCACGAAATCGCTAAAAGCCTCGGCATACAAGATTTTCAAGATTTGAAGAAGGACGCACTGGTACAAAAAATATCGGGTGTTGTAGCGCCAAGCGCTGCGCCAGCGAGTGAGCCTTCAGAGGCAGAAGCAGAGGCAGAAGCCAAAAAAAGAAAGAGAACACGCGTTATAAAAAAAGTTGCTTCGTCAACTGTTGGAAGTAGTTTGTTTTCGGCTACAGCCAAAGACAATACCATCCCTGCAGTAGTCAATGACAATACGATAGCCGAAACTCCAGCAGTTGAAACACCTGCAATGGAAGTGAAAGCAGTTGAGAAACCTGCAGTTGAGGCGCCAATAGTGGAAGTTCCAGCGATTGAAGCACCAAAAGCAGAGGTGTCGGTACCGGCGAGTCCAGTTGTTGAAGAAGTAAAAAGCAGCACAAGTGAAGAGATCAAAACAGAACAACCTAAGGATGTTCTGAAGGAAGTTAAAGCTGAAACTACTGAGACACCTGTTGCTCCTATAGAAAGAAAGTTTGAAAGAAGAGAGGAACGACGTCCTGACAACAACAACAACCGTCAGGAGAACAACAACCGCCCTGATAATAGCAACAATAACAACAACAATCGTCAGGAGAACAACAATCGCCCTGATAATAACAACAATAACAACAACAATCGTCAGGAGAACAACAACCGCCCTGATAATAACAACAATAACAATCGTCAGGAGAACAACAACCGCCCTGATAATAACAACAACAATCGTCAGGAGAACAACAATCGCCCTGATAACAATAGCAACAACCGTCCTGAACAAAACCGTGTGGAGCCGGGCAATCGTGCCGACAACCATCCACGTCAAGACAACAGCAATAAAATAGACGCCCACAATAGAAGAGAAGATTTTCGCGAATCAAAAGAAGAAAGCACTGAAACAATGTTCAATTTTGACAACATTGTTGAAAGTGAAGGTGTGTTAGAAATGATGCCCGATGGATATGGCTTTTTAAGGTCTTCTGACTTTAACTACCTTACTTCGCCTGATGACGTTTACGTGTCGCAGTCGCAAGTTAAATTGTTTGGTTTAAAAACCGGTGATACCGTAAAAGGCAGTATTCGTCCGCCAAAAGAAGGAGAGAAATATTTTCCTTTGATCAAGGTGATTGAAATCAATGGTCGATCTCCAGAAGTAATTAGAGACCGTATTCCTTTTGATTATTTGACGCCTTTGTTTCCCGATGAAAAACTCGAAATATGCAAGCACAGAGGAGCCAGCATGTCGATGCGTATTGTGGACTTGTTTTGTCCCATTGGTAAAGGTCAAAGAGGTTTGATTGTTTCTCAGCCAAAATCAGGTAAAACCATTTTGTTGAAAGAAATTGCAAACGCCATTGCAGCCAACCACCCTGAAGTTTATTTGATCGTATTGTTGATTGATGAGCGACCTGAAGAGGTGACCGATATGGCGCGCAGCGTGAACGCTGAAGTAGTGTCGTCAACATTTGACGAACCTGCCGACAAGCATGTGAAAGTGGCCAGCATTGTTTTAGAAAAAGCAAAAAGAATGGTAGAGTGCGGTCACGATGTGGTGATTCTTTTAGATTCTATCACACGTTTGGCAAGAGCATACAATACTGTTTCTCCAGCTTCTGGTAAAGTGCTTTCGGGTGGTGTTGATGCCAACGCATTGCACAAACCAAAACGCTTTTTTGGAGCAGCCCGTAATATTGAAGGCGGCGGATCATTGACCATCCTCGCAACGGCTTTGGTAGATACAGGTTCAAAAATGGACGAAGTGATATTTGAAGAGTTTAAAGGTACAGGTAATATGGAGTTGCAGTTGGATAGAAAAATAGCCAACAAACGAATTTATCCGGCCATCGACTTGAATGGTTCAAGCACGCGTAAAGACGACTTGTTGACCGACGAAAAATCGTTGGCGCGCATCTGGGCCTTGCGCAAGTTTTTGAGCGATATGAATCCGCAAGAAGGAATGGAGTTTTTGTTGCAGCGCATGCGCAATACTAAGAACAACGATGAGTTCCTGATTTCTATGAACAGTTAATAGCATTTAATTTACAACAAGGGATATTTGGTAAAACGGATATCCCTTTTCTTTTGCAAACACAATGAAAAATAAATTAGCCTTGGTTTTGTACTGCTTCTTTGTAGGCATGTTGGGTTTGGTAACGCGCTTGCTGACCGATGATTTCAATACAGTCAATATGGTGCGTTTTGTGGTGGCCAACCTCTTCATCATTGGAGGCATTTACTATTGGTGCAACCAAATGTTTGTGCACGATTTGAAACACCAATTTTCGGTGCGCCCTTTTATTAAAAAGGGATTGTTGGTGGGTGGCTTGATTGGGTTTTTCACCGGAATTTCAGTCGCTTTGCAAATTTTCATTTTTGGCAATGAAGTGCTGCTCGGCAATTTACAAATCATCAACATTGATCCTCAAATTAAGGTCGAAAATTTACAAGAGGCCATTGATGGTGCTTATATTTCATACTCGTGGTGGGCGCTTTCAGGAATGCAGGTTTTAAAAACCCTGTTTTGGGGCGCATTCTATTCCATTATTATTGCAGCACTTTTTCGCTTTCATCCCGATAGAGTGCGAAGCTAGAACAATCATATCTATTTTTTTTCAGATGTTTGCATCGGTGAAAATATTGTATCACTTTAGCGCTCAAAGATTTCAAAATATTCTATTGATGCACGAGAGCATTCTTTTTCTTATAGTTATTCCCACTTATAATCGAGGTAAGTTAATTTTCGATAATCTTGAAATAGTTGCAAATCAGAGCTATCGAAATGTTGAAATCATTGTAGTTGACAATTATTCAACTGATAAAACTGATGAATTACAGCAAACTTATTTAGACAAAGGCTTGATTAATTATAACATACTTGACAGAAATTATGAGGGCGCTAAGTCACGTAACTCCGTTATGAAAAATTCCGGATTTTTGCAGCATGAAGGACGGTCGGTTAATTTTGATGCCTTTGATTTGATCGTTAAGCATAAGGAGTTTATTATGGCTATGCTTCGCCGCCAATCAGCAGTAAAGGAAAATTTTGAAAAATATATTCCACAATTTGAGGTTTCCTTTTTCATTGATGCTAAAGCCAGTCAATTAAGACTGTTTCGTAAAGCACTGTCTTTATTGCATATGACACTTAAGGCCGATTTCTCTCTCATTTTCTCTAAACAATTTATTTTAGTATATGAAATAGCTTTATTCAGATTGAAAAAATAATGAGAGACTTAGCTCCTATATTACTGTTTACATATAACAGAGTAGAACATACCCGTAAAACATTAGACGCATTGTGTAGCAATCCTTTGGCTGGCGAGTCTGAACTGATAGTTGTCTCCGATGCTCCTAGAATACAAGAACATGTTGAAGGTGTTGAGGTGGTTAGAAATCTTATTCGAAGTAAAGTTTGGTGTAAAAATACTACGCTGCTCTGTATGGAGAGAAATATGGGGATGAATGAGAATTTTTTAGTAAATATTACCGAGGTAGTGGAGAAGTATGGTAAAGTAATTGTGTTAGAAGACGATATTTGCACTTCTCCTCAGTTTTTAAATTTCATGAATGATGCTCTTGATGTTTATGAGCAAGAAGAAAGAGTAATGCATGTTTCGGGTTTTGTGTTTGATATTTCTAACCGAAATTTACCTAACTCCTTCTTTATTGGTGCTCCTAGCACGTGGGGGTGGGCTACTTGGAAAGATAGATGGCAAAAATTAAACAGAAATGCCAAGGAGCTTTTTGAAATTGCTCAAAAAAATAATTTGTACAGTAGCATGACGCTTGATCGTTCTTGTCCTGATTTTTGGAATCAACTGGAAGAAAACGCATTAGGAGTGCATAATGATTGGGATATTAAATGGTTTTCTTCTGTAGTGATAAATAACGGTTTATGTCTTTATCCTAAACATAGTTTGGTTGTAAATATTGGCTTTGATGGCACCGGTACGCATTTTAAAAATGGAGAAAAAGGCCATACAACAGTGTTTAGTAAAATTCAATTGCGTATAGAAAAAATGCCCATAGAAGAGTCGTTAATTGCCAAAAGGTCTTTTGTAAAATATTTTAAGTCTAAGCAACTTACTTTTTTCGATAAAGCCAAATACAAGTTGAATCTCCTGAAGTCCAAGTATTTCGGTAAATAAATATTGCCTATTTAATCGTAGTCCCCCCCTATTTTTCTCTGATAATCGCATTGGACTTTGTACATTGAAATAATAAAAGGAACTCGTATATTTACCATCATGAAATGCAATATATGTAAAAGCACAGCAAGTTTCCTTTTTAAAACTATCATCATGTCTAAATATGATGTTGAGTATTATCGATGTGTTAATTGCGATTTCATTCAAACTGAGAAACCGTTCTGGTTGAAAGAAGCGTATGGCGAGACTATCACAAATCTTGATATTGGATATGTCACTCGAAATTTAAGCTTTGCTGAAACCACCAGAATGCTCATACGTCAAAGATTCAATAAAAAGGCTAGTTTTATTGATTACGGTGGTGGCTACGGTATGTTCACTCGACTAATGAGAGATCAGGGTTTTAGTTTTTACTTGGAAGATCCTTATTGCGAAAATATTTTTGCAAAACAATTTCACACTGGATTGCTTCCAAAAGAAACTAAATTTGAGTTATTAACTGCTTTCGAAGTTTTTGAGCATCTCGATAACCCAATAGAAGAAATAGATAAGATGTTTGCTCACTCCTCTTCGATTCTTTTCAGCACAGAGTTACAACCTAATAATCTAACTAAAAAAGCGGAAGATTGGTGGTATTTCACTCCCGAAACAGGTCAGCACATCTCCCTGTATACCTATAAAACATTAGATTTTATTGCTAAAAAATATAATGTTAATTTATATTCAAACAATTATAATCTGCATTTATTTACAGATAAAAAATTCAGTGTAAATCCTCTTAAGTTTATCTCTCTTTACAAGTATTACAAAGACAAACTTTTCAATATGCATTTCCAAAACAAGAATAGTTTGCTGCAAAGTGACTACGCACTTATAAAAAAAATAAATAAATAAATAAATGTCGAAAACCAATATTTTATACGACGCTCAAATATTTGATATGCTTGCCTTTGGTGGTATTCCAAGATATTACGCAGAGTTGATAAAAGGAATGCAAAAGAACAACACTTTTTCCATTAGTATTGGTGCAAAATATATTCACAATCAAGAAGTTGAACAGCTATTTCCTTTCTCTTTCACGAACAAACTGTTTAACTCGCTTAACTTACGACGTTTTGGTAGTTTTAAAAACAGATTACAACAAGCCAACGAAAAGCAAACCATAAAAGAACTATCTTCTCTAAAATACGACATATTTCACCCTGCTTTTTATAATCCTGCTTATTTACCTCATTTGGGGAAAACAAAATTGATAATCACCATTTACGATATGATTCCCGAGTTGTATCCGCATGCAGCAGGATATAAAAAAATGGCAGAGAATAAAGCTGCACTTATTCGAAGAGCGGATCAAATTATTACAATATCGGTAAATACGAAAAAAGATTTACTTAATTTTTTTCCTGAGATCAACGAAAAAATTGTTACTCCCATCCTTCTAGGTTGCAATGTTGAACGTGTAAAAAGCACAAATGTAAAAACCAATAAAAAAGAATACTTTCTGTATGTAGGAAGTAGAGAAGGTTATAAAAATTTCGAATTCTTAATAGATGCACTAAGTGGCATTTTAAACGAAAACATTTTATTATATACAAGTGGTTCTCCTTATACAGAAAGGGAAAATACACTGATGGAAAAAGCAGGAATCAAAAACTTTGTGCATCGTAAGTTTGTAGACGATAAAGAATTGGCAAAACTCTATGCAGGAGCTAAAGCTCTGATTTTCCCGTCTGAATATGAAGGATTCGGATTACCAATCATTGAAGCATTTAAGAATAATTGTCCAGTTATTTTATCCAACTGCTCTTGCTTTCCTGAAATTGCAGGTAATGCAGGAATATACTTTGAAAATAAAAACAAAGAATCGCTTCATGTCGCTATATCAAAATTAGAAAACAAAGATTATGTTGGTAAGATAGTTGAAGATGGATTGAAAAGGTTAACTCTTTGTAGTTGGGAAAACAATATTTTTGAAACCGAAAAGATTTATACTTTAGCACTAAAAAAGTAAAAGAAAAGATGAAAACTGCAGTAATCACCGGAATTTCTGGCCAAGATGGTGGTTACCTCGCCAAATTACTTTTGGAAAAAGGCTATAAAGTAGTGGGATTAAGCAGAAGTTACCGTCACCTTGAATTAGGTAATTTAAAATACTTAGGAATCTCCAAAGATGTAATTGTTGAAGAATGTGATTTAATGGATTACACGAATGTAAGTAACATAATTAAAGAACATAAACCTATTGAAATATACAATCTTGCCGCGCAAAGTTCCGTTGGCATATCGTTTAAGCAACCTATTGGCACTATTCGTTTCAATATTACTTCACTACTAAATATTTTAGAAGCTGTAAAAGAAATTGATGCCTCTACAAAAGTTTACCAAGCCTCATCCAGCGAAATGTTTGGAAAAGCAGAACAGTTGCCAATTAAAGAAAATACGCCACTACATCCATTGAGCCCATATGCTGTTTCAAAAGCCAGTGCACATTTTATTGCTCAAAACTACCGTAATTCGTTCGGCTTATTTGTATCATGCGGAATTTTATTCAATCATGAATCTTATTTGCGATCAAAAAATTTCTTTGTAAAAAAAGTGATTACCGATTGTATTAAAATATCGCGCGGACAGCAAGAAAAATTAACTGTAGGTAATGTCGATATAAAAAGAGACTTTGGTTATGCGCCAAAATATGTCGACGCTATACACAAAATAATCACTCATCATAAAGCTGATGACTTCATTATTTGTTCTGGAAAATCGATTTCCTTGCGAGAAATAATCGTGCACACCTTCAATAGATTTAATATTAGTGCGGACAAATTAGAAATAAACAGCACATTTTTTAGACCAGATGACATTCTTAATAATTATGGAGATAATTCCAGAGCAAAGAACGAATTGAATTGGAAATACGAACACTCCTTTCTTGAAATACTCGACTTACTAATTGACGAAGAACTTAGGAATTCATAATATATGATCAAATGGGCCGTGTACCACTTCCGTGTTTGAGCAGCCATGTAGCTCAATAGGGAAGCATTGGTAGTTGTCCCTATTAATTTTCCTGAAAAAAAATGGTAGAGCTTCCGTCAGGTAAAATAGCGTGATGTAAAATGGCTTTGGTGAAATTATCTTTCACGAAAGCTACTTTTACAATTCCATTGTCGGTTTGAATTGGCGTAGTGTCAATGTGTAGAAATTCAAAAACGCGGGAAGCTCTAAAATGTACAGTTTGTTTTTGCTTTTGCCGATTAACTTATTACTTTCACCATGCAATCGGTTCTCGTCTTAAATTTTTAAGACAAGATTAAAAGGGAATCCCGTTAAAATCGGGGACTGTTCCCGCAACTGTAAGTTCTTCTCTGTAAAAAGAGAATTGTATCCTTCAAATAGCCACTGTTTTTTAACGGGAAGGCGGTACAAGAACGAGTCAGGAGACCTGCCGCAGGCAACATATATTTCAATGCTTCGGGAAGAAAGCAGTGGATGGATAAGAGTCATTTCTTTTTCCCTTCTCTCCTTATTCCTTTTGTTTACTAAAGTGCGTTCATGCAAAAGGAGAAAAATAGTAGTAAAGTCAAGGTGGTGGTCGTTTTTGCGATGGCCTTGCTGCTTTCTATTATTGCCAGTGCGCAAGATACCACGCGTATTGATGAGGTGGCAATTTCGGCCAATCGTTTGCAAAATTTTTCAACGGGAAGTAAAGTCCAAAACATCGACAGTGCTGCATTGGCACAATATGCAACAGGTAATTTAGCAGATGTTTTGAATGCCGAGAGTGCGCTCTTTATAAAGTCTTATGGTATGGGAAGCATGGCGGTAAGCTCCATGCGCGGTGGCTCAGCGGGGCAAACGGCGACGCTGTGGAATGGTTTTGCACTGAACAATCCGATGTACGGTCAATTGGATTTCTCTTTGGTTCCTGTTGGTTTTTCTGATGCTGTGAGCATTCAATACGGCGGCACGGGTGCCTTGTGGGGAAGCGGCGCTGTGGGTGGTGTGATACACATTAATCACCGACCTTCTTTTAACAAGGGCTTGACGATTGGAGCAAAGTTCAACGCTGGTTCGTTTCACAATTTTGGCGAACAATTGTTTGTGGAGATCAGCAAAAAGAAAGTGCTTTCTTCGTTGAAAGTATTCAACAATAGTGCGCAAAATAATTTTGAATTTTACAATTCGTCTTTGAGTAAAAATCCAAAAATGCGGCAGCGAAATGCCGAGCGAAAGTCGTACGGATTGCTTTCCGAAAGCGCATTTAAAATTGGCGATCGTCAGACGGTGAATATTGCTTTTTGGTATCAGTTTACCGACAGGAATATTCCGCCCACACTGACGCAATTGAACAGTGCAGACCATCAAAAAGATGTGAGTTACAGGGCCACGGCGGAGTGGCAGTATAAAGGAAAAAAAATCAACTATTTTGTGCGTTCTGCTTTTTTTGACGAGGCTTTGAACTACGATGGAATGTTGAGTCATTCGCAGGTGTCAATTTCAGAAGCGGAGGCGAAATATACTTTGCGTCGGACTCATTTTTTTAATGCGGGGATGAACAGTACTTCGGCTTACGGCATGTCAGATGGTTTGATGAAAGGCTATAGTCAAAACAAAATTGCGGCTTTTGCATCGTATCGCTACCAGTCGGAAAATGAAAAATGGACTGCGAGTGTTTCGGCGCGACAAGAGGCGGTGAACGGCAAGGCAGTGCCTTTTACGTATTCGGCGGGTGTGGATGTGAAGGTGAAAAAACACCTGTCGCTGAAATCGAGTTTTTCTAAAGTGTACCGTGTGCCTACGCTGAATGATTTGTATTGGATGCCAGGCGGAAATCCTGATTTGTTGCCGGAAAGCGGATTTAGTGAAGATGCGGGACTGGTACTTTCGCTTCAGAACAAGGAGAAAGTAGATTTTCGTTTTGAGTCCTCCGTCTTCAATAGAAATATTGACAACTGGATCATTTGGTTGCCGGGACAAAGTTACTGGAGTCCGCAAAATAAGTTGAAGGTGTGGAGCAGGGGGATAGAAACAAGTTCAAAGTTGCAAGTTCAAAGATCAAAGTTGAAATGCGGAATTTCAGTGATGACGAATTATGTTTTGTCAACCAATATGCAGGCCTCAACAGAAGGCGATGCATCAGTGGGGCGGCAATTGATTTATGTGCCGATGTACAGTGGACACGCAAAATTATCTTTAGAGTTCAAAGGATTTTTGCTGTCGTACACGCACAGTTACACGGGCTATCGTTACACGGCGAGCGACAATACGCAATACTTGGTACCCTATTCGATAGCTAATATTTACTGCTCTAAAAATTTCACTTTCAAAGGAAATCGCTTTTCGCTTTTTGCGCAAGTCGACAACCTTTTCAATCAACAATACCAAGTGGTGCTGAGTCGACCAATGCCGCTGCGGTATTACAATGCAGGATTAACAATTTTACTAAACACTAAAATCAATTAAATGAAAACAACTTTACTTTCTATGGCTGTTTTGTTTTTGTCTTTTGGGATGAAAGCACAAACCGTTTCAACCTTTGAATCTTTATCGCTTGAAGCCAGTTCCTTTTGGGATGGCGCTGATTTGGCGGGTTCTTTTACAGATGGAAACGCAACTTTCAATAATGTGCTGTCTTATGGCTACTGGACGAGTGGTTTTGCGTACAGCAATATGAAAGACAGTACTAGCGCTGGTTGGGCTAATCAATATAGCGCTCGCACTGGGGTAGGCTGCAATAATTCAGTAAATTATGCGCTTGGACAAAGTGGTGCGCAAATCAAACTTAATGGAATGTCAAAGGGCAAAGTGGTGAATGGGTTTTATGTTACCAACACCACTTATGCCGCATTGTCAATGAAAGACGGAGATGAAATTGCTAAAAAATTTGGAGGTGTAAGCGGCAACGATGCCGACTATTTTATGCTTACCGTGAAAGGTTGGTTCAATGGTGATTTGCTGAATGATTCTGTGAATTTCTATCTTGCCGATTATCGTTTTGAAAACAATTCACAAGATTATATTTTGAAAAGTTGGGAATGGGTGGATTTGACTTCTTTAGGAAATATAGACAGTTTGAAATTCGTGCTTTCCTCCTCTGACAATAGTGAGGAATTCATGAATACACCAGGGTATTTTGCGATTGACAATTTCACCGCATCCAATTCAGGAGCAGGTATCAATGGGCTTTCTTCAGTGTCGTTGTCTGTTTTTCCGAATCCTGTTTGCGATGCATTGACATTGAATTTGCACAATGCAGGCAATGCATTGCTGACTATTTATGATGCAGACGGAAGAACAGTGCTTACTGAAAACAAGAGTAGTATTTCAAAAACAGTAGATGTATCGGTACTGCCAGTAGGGCTGTATTTTATTTCCTTAAGAGGTGATGAATGGAATACAACGACTACGTTTGTAAAACAGTAGATTATGAAAAAATTGAGTGTGATTTTCATTTTGTTTTCGCTGCCTGCAGCAGCGCAGTTTGATCCACCAGCGGGTCAAACTGCATCGCTGTCCGTATACAAAGACAGCAGTGCTGTTAAGGCTTGGGCAACGGGTTGCGAAGTGCAGCGCGGCTATCAAGACATCAGCAATACATCATTGGGGCTCGCTACATCGGGAACTGTTCAAATGGTGCTTGGCGCATCGAACAGCGGCGTGCTCAGCTTGGGCGATGGAGGGTCGGCGGTGCTTACTTTTGCCACCGCCATTGTGAATGGTGATGGCGCTGATTTTGCGGTGTTTGAAAATAGCTTTAGCGATGATTATTTAGAGTTGGCTTTTGTAGAAGTGAGTTCTGACGGCATCAATTATTTTCGTTTTCCGGCAAGCTCAAATACACAAACAGCAGTGCAGGTGGGTGGATTTGGGACTTTAGATGCCACTAAGTTGCACAATCTTGCAGGCAAATACAGAGCGCAGTATGGAACTCCATTTGATCTTGAAGAGTTGAAAGACGAAGTGAATTTAGATGTCAACAACATTCTATATGTTAAAGTAATCGACGCGGTGGGAAGTATCAATAGCTCTTTTGCAACATACGACAGTCGAGATTCAATGGTGAATGATCCTTGGCCAACGCCTTTTCCATCGTCGGGATTTGACTTGGAGGCAGTGGCGGTTTTGCATGCAGCACCGGCCGCTGTGCTTGAAAATGAAAGCGCCTTGTTTTCGATGTATCCCAATCCAAGCAGTGCAGTGCTAAATGTGCAATGCGTCAAGAATGATTTTCACGAGGTGCTGATCACTGATGCTGACGGCAGAATTTTTGCAGAATACAGTGGCAACGGAAGTTTTACGTTGGATGTGTCGATGTATCCCGCAGGGCTTTACTTCTTGCAATTCAAGTCTATTAACACAGTTGGTGTTGGTAAGTTTAGCAAGATATAAAGAGCGATGCTTTTATACTTTCGAAAATTATTCTAATTTTCCAACGCAATGAATGTTAGAAGACTGTCAATAGGAATTTTATTGGTACTGGGCTGCACTGCTTCAGCAAGTGCGCAAACACCTGCTGATTGCGATGGCAATAGCCCTGTTGACTTATTTGTTCCCAATGTTTTGACGCCCAACAGCGATAGCAAGAATGATGATTTCAGAGTGCACTCTAAACACCTGCTTAAATTGCACGTTGAAATATACAACCGTTGGGGTGCAAAAGTTTATTCGTACGATGGCGTAAATGGCAGTTGGGACGGCACCTTGTACGGAGTTGTGCTTGGTTCGGGTACTTATTTTTACGATATTGAATTCACCAGTACTTGTGCTCCCACGCAAGCAGTGAAGTCGGGAGGCTACCTCACCTTATTGAGAGCCGATTAAGCACTATTTCACGGTACTTGCAAAACAATTCACTTTCGCCTTTGCGACTTTCCTTCTTTACAACTATCTTTGGCGCTCTTAGTCAAAACGTACCTATTATATCTTGGATATCATGAAAATGAAAGTTTTAAAATTTGGCGGAACATCAGTGGGTTCAGCTGCACGAATGAAAGAGGTTGCTAAGTTGGTAGTCAACAGTGAACCCAAAATAGTGGTTTTGTCGGCAATGTCGGGCACCACCAATACTTTGGTGGAAATTGGTAAGCTCCTGAGTAAAAATAAGCAAAGCGAAGCCATCGCTAAAATTGAGGAAATGGAAGCCAATTACAATTTGGTGATGGATGAACTTTACAGTTCTGAAGTGGTAAAAACAAAAGCCATTGCTTCAATCAAAGAAAATTTTAGTTTCATGAAAACCTTTGTAGTGAAGGCTTTTAATGTATATCAAGAAAGAGCTTTGTTGGCGCAAGGCGAAATGATGTCAACAGTAATGTTTCAGTTTTTACTTGAAGAGCAAGGTGAAAACTCAGTGCTGTTGCCTGCTTTGAATTTCATGAAAATCAATAAAGATGAAGAGCCTGACTTGGCGTATATCAAAGAACACATTGCTAAAGAATTGAAAAAATATCCAGGCGTTGAGCTTTTTGTTACGCAGGGTTTTGTTTGCAGAAATACTTTTGGTGAAATAGACAACCTGAAAAGAGGAGGTAGTGATTATAGCGCATCATTGATTGGTTATGCAATTGATGCTTCTGAAATTCAAATTTGGACGGACATTGATGGCATGCACAACAACGATCCGCGCATGGTGGGTGAAACACGTCCGATTGCCCAGCTGTCATTTGATGAGGCTGCGGAGTTGGCTTATTTTGGCGCTAAAATTTTGCATCCGCAAAGCATCTTGCCCGCTAAATTGGCGAACATTCCAGTGAAATTGCTGAACACCATGGACCCAACAGCCAAAGGAACCACCATCACAGAACTTACCGGAGCTGGTGATTTCATAAAAGCAGTAGCAGCGAAAGACGGCATTACGGCCATCAAAATAAAATCAGCGCGAATGTTACTCGCTTACGGTTTCTTGAGATCGGTATTTGAAGTTTTTGAAAGATACAGAACTCCGATCGACATGATTACAACTTCGGAAGTAGCAGTGTCATTGACCATTGACGACAATACGCATTTGGCCGATATCGTGAAAGAATTGGAAGCCTTCGGAACAGTAGAAGTAGATCAAGATCAAACCATTATTTGCTTGGTGGGTGACATGATTTCAGAAGAAGGTGAAATGGCGATGAAATTGTTTACTGCCTTGAGAGAAGTGCCTTTGCGCATGATTTCATACGGAGGAAGTCGCCACAATATTTCAGTGTTGACCAACGCTGAAAATAAGGTGAAAGCTTTGCAACTAATCAATGAAGGTTTGTTTGGATTAAAAGGTGCTAAAGTAGCAAAAGCAGTATAATACTATGGTTATTTCTCAAGATCAGTTGGCCCATTTTAATAGCCTTAAAACGCCTTTTTATTTTTACGACACGCAGTTGTTGGAGCGTACTTTGAACTTCGCTAAAAGTGAGGCCGACAAGTACGGTTATATTTTGCATTATGCCATGAAGGCGAATGTGAACGACAAAGTGTTGCAGGCGGTGCATGCCCATGGTTTTGGTGCTGATTGCGTGAGTGGAGGTGAAGTACAAAAGGCTATTGATGCAGGTTTTTCTGCCGATGAGGTGGTGTTTGCTGGTGTAGGGAAATCGGACGATGAAATTTTAACCGCCCTGTCACACGATATATTTTGCTTCAATTGCGAGTCTATTCAAGAGATTCAAGTGATCAATGAATTGGCTGCACAAGAAGGTAAAGTGGCACAGATTGCGGTGCGCATCAATCCAAACGTAAGCGCCAATACACACGCTCATATCTCGACCGGATTGAAAGAAAATAAATTCGGCGTCAACATGTCAGAAATGGATGCTGTGCTGGAAGTGATAGCGGCGTCAAAGCACATTAAGTTAGTAGGAATTCATTTTCACATTGGCTCTCAAATCACCGACTTGAGTTCGTACAAAAATTTATGTGTACGAGTGAATCAAATACAAGAGTGGTTTGTTGCACGACACGTAGCATTAGAATTTATCAATGTTGGCGGTGGTTTGGGTATTGATTACTACAATCCGGAGGTAAACGATGTCGCAGATTTCAAAGCCTACTTTGCTATTTTTGCTGAGTTTTTGGAACTGCGTCCGGGACAAAAAGTGCACTTTGAATTGGGGCGTTCTATTGTTGCGCAGTGTGCGTCATTGATCGCTCGCGTGCTGTATGTTAAGGAAGGTGAAACAACCAATTTCATGATTTTGGATGCGGGGATGACTGAACTCATTCGCCCGATGTTGTACCAGGCCTATCATAAAATAAACAATCTTTCTGCAATAGGCACTACTTTGGCGAGCTATGATGTGGTTGGACCGATTTGCGAGTCTACCGACACGTTTGCCAAAGGATTGGAACTTCCTTTGTCGAAAAGAAAAGACATCATTGAAATTAAGAGTGCTGGTGCTTATGGCGAAGTGATGGCGAGCAATTATAATTTAAAAACATTGCATCGCTCAGTTTATTCAGATGAAGTGAGCGTCGTGATTTAACGAATTAAAACGTACAGCCCCAGCTCTGTTTTATTGAACAGATCCAGCACATCGGCGTTGCGCATGCGCACACAGCCGTGACTAGCCGGACGACCAATTAATCCCTCTTCAGGTGTGCCGTGAATGTATATCATGCGGCAGTAGGAATCTTTCTCTTTTCCTCGATTCAAGCCATGTTCACAACCCATCAGCCACAACACGCGTGTGGTCACTTGATCGCTGTCGTGGTCAACAGCTTTATATTCTATGGTAGCAATGTTTCCCTTGTATTGACCACTTTCCAATATGCCATTCATAGGCGTGTTGTAACCTTGTTTGTCTCGCACATAGTGCAATCCTATGGGTGTGCGATTGGTATTGGCCAATGAGCCTGTGCCAAATTTTGAAGTGGATACAGGGTAGCTGTCTACAATTTTTTCGTTTTGAATGAAGTAGAGTTTTTGCTCATTGATCGACACATAAATGAAATCAGTGAGGTGCTTTGTTCCATAATTTTTAAAACAATATTTTTGTAATTCGGCCACTTTTTCGTCAGTTGAAAAAGAGGCGAAAAGTGAAAACGCAAAAACTAAAACAGGAATATAAATACACCATGCATGAATTTGTATTTGTTTTATTTTAGTGCTTTTCATTAAAATTGATTGATAAAACCGAAGTGAATTTTTGCAGCGCCGAAATCAATGGGATTTCCCAATTGGCGGCCAATGGCGTAATTTAAGCTAAAAATTCCGGCCTTGGTTTCAAAACTAAGACCAGCGCCAAAGCCAAATGGTCGATCGATGATTTTTTCGGTCATGGTTATTTTTTCGGTGTAAGCATAGTCGAAAAATAGGGAGAAAAAACTATTTCTTTCAAATAAGAAACGATATTCCGCCGATCCTATGATGTATTTAGAGGCATATAGCGACGCGTCGGTGAAGCCGCGCAGTGTTTTAATGCCGCCGACGCGGTACAAATCATTGTTGAACAAGTAGGGGTTAGACAGCCAGCCGAGTTGTCCGCCAATTTTCAAGGTCGTTATTTTAAAGAAAGGAAAATACACATCTCCTTTGCCAGTGATATTATACACCACGGAAGTTGCCGGTATCGAAAGATATCCAATGATTGTGTCGGTAGTGATTGGGATTTTCACAATGCCATCGGCACCGGCGCCAGCTATGGTTTTGTTGCCCACTTGCGCGCTCAGCAAGATGTTGTAGCCCTTGGTTGGATTGAGTCGGTAGTCGAGTTGTTCTTGGTAAATCTCTAATCCATAAGAGGTGCTGTTGTTTTGTACGTTTCGTTGAATTACAGCTGTTTTATCAGTACTCAAAATAGTGCTTCCTTTATTGTTGATGAAAGCCTTGATGTAGCGGTTTCCGGTAAACAGATAGCTCAAACCTTCGCTGGTGTTGTAATTGATGAAAGAACTGTCTTGTTTGAATAAGTTGAGTGCGCCTGTGATGCCAATGGGCAGTGAGAAAATAAAAGGATAGTTGATTTTTAAGTCGAGTTCCTGCGTGTTGTTCGGCAATCCTCGCCATTTCAAGTCGGCAACTTCTCCTTGTTTAATCAAGTTGGAAAGGTGCATGGTCAGGTCTCCGGTAAAAGTAACAGCGCTTGGGGTGTTGTTCGCTGAGGAAGTGTTGCTTGGAAGTATGCCGACCACGCCATTGAACGAGCTGGCTTGGCGCTGCTCGAGAAACAAGTGCAAAATAAGTCCTTTGTTTGTGAAGGAAATGGCAGAAGGGCTTTTCATAGCCAGAAAAGGCAATTCTTTCAAGCGCCTGTCGATGTTGGTGATTACCTTTTCGCGGTAGATATCTCCCGGGGCAATAGACAAGTAGTTATATAGGTATTTTGTATTTATTTTGGCATTTCCGTGCACAATGATTTCCAAAACTTTCACCACTTGGTGTGTATTCATTTTTAGTTTCGCACTGACTTCGCCACCCTTGAATTCAATGTCGTCGAGGTACACGGAAGCAAAGGGATAGCCGTGATTTTCGGCGTAGTTGATCAAGTTCAGGCCAACAGTTGAAATCACAGAAGTATTGAAGGGAATGTTTTTTAGTTCTTTTTCTCTCACACCTGCGGCACGCAAAAATAGCGGATCGATAGCCGATAGGTCTATTTTTTTGATGCTGTATTTTTCTCCCAAATACAAATACACATGAGCGCTGTCTTTGCGAAAAGCTAAGGAGTCAAACGAAGCCGATACAAAACCTTGGTCGTAAAGTTTGAGTAGTGCTTTTTTGAGTTCTTGCTGCAGTTGAAAAGGGGAATATTTACCGGTGGTAGGCAATGTTTTGTTGTCGACGTTCATCTTGCGTTCGCAGTGAAAAACAGTGCTGTAGCGCAGTGAATCAACTTGTGCATAAGACCGCGTTGTGCAGATTGCTAGCAGGTAAAGCAAAATTGCTGTTGCGCCTTTAAAGATGGCGCTGCGGTATGGCATTACAGTTTCCAATCGATGGGAGCGATGTTGTGTTGAGTGAGGTAGGTATTGGCTTTTGAAAAGGGTTTGCTTTGCCAAAAACCATTGTAGGCGGAAAGGGGAGAAGGATGCGCTGATTTTAAGATACAATGCTTGGAGGCATTGATCAAGGTTTCTTTTTTGTGCGCATAGTTTCCCCATAAGATGAAAACGAGGTTTGCTCGTTTTTCTGATAGGTTTTGAATAATGCTGTCGGTGAAATTTTCCCAACCTTTTTTTTGGTGTGTTCCAGCTTCGTTCGCGCGCACTGTTAGTGTGGCATTTAGTAAAAACACCCCTTGGTCGGCCCATTTTTCTAAATTTCCGTGGGTGGGAATGGGCGTATTTACATCGCTGCTCAACTCTTTGTAGATGTTTTTCAACGAGGGAGGAATTTTTGTTTCAAGTGGCACTGAAAAACTGAGTCCGTGGGCTTGACCTTCGCCATGGTAGGGATCTTGACCGAGAATAACTACTTTGACCTGGTGAAAAGGCAGTCGTTTAAAGGCTTCAAAAATTTTGTGTTCTGGTGGAAAGATGCTGTAATTTTTCTTTTCATCGGAAATAAATGTATTCAATTTTTGAAAATAGGATTGCTTAAACTCTTGAGCCAACAAGGTCGTCCAGCTTTCGTCTATGTTCAATAACAGGTGCTCCACGTACATTTATTGTTTATCGTTTTCAAAAATACAGCATTCAAAAATGAATCCCTATACAAAAATATTTACACATATACTTTTTATTGACTTAAAAAGGCAATAGCTTTGCAAGGCTCGCAATTTTGAGCAAAACCTAAATCAACAACAACATGAAGAAATCAGCTGTAGTAATTTTAGTAGTGGTATTTTTGGGGATGATGTTACAAGCATGTGGATCTTCTCACGAGGTGTGTCCCGCATACACAAAGGCCAATGTTGAAAAAGTGGCAGGCATTTAATGAGTTGGTGGAAGTTCGTAAGCACGGAACAACAGTTGAATGATATCGTGGCTCTTTCTAAGGAACAGCCGGTTTTGTTGTACAAGCACAGTACCCGTTGCTCCATTAGTTTGATGGCAAAAAAAGTCATCGAAAGTGAATATCAAGGTGAAATCACCGACAAAGTTTCTATCTATTTACTTGATTTGCTCAATTATAGATCGGTGTCCGATTCCATAGCTTCGAGTTTTGGCGTGACACATGCCTCACCGCAAATATTGCTAATTAAAGACGGCAAATGCGTGTTCAATACTTCTCATGAAGACTGTTCACTTAGCAAAATAAAATCCTTTATTTAACGAATTCAAAGCTGATGTCCTGTTTGATTTCAGGATGTAAACTTTTGGCAACGGGACAGGTAAGCGCCGCCATTTTAAGAATGCGTACTTCTTTTTCACCGTAGCCCGTATCTCCCACTTTTACTTTGCAAATGATCTCCGTTACTCGGCGCGGATTTTCTCCCATTACTTTAGTTACCTCGATGCTTGCGTTGGTGAAAGGAAAGTTGTGACTCTTTGCAGCAATGCCCATCAAGGTCATCATGCAACTTCCTAAAGAAGAGCAAAGTAAATCGGTGGGAGAAAAAGCTTCGCCCTTGCCATGGTTGTCTATTGGGGCATCAGTGATGATGCTGATATTTGATTTTACGTGTGTAGACTTTGTTCGCAAGTCTCCTGAATATTCAACAATAGCGGTTGCCATAGCGCGAGGTATTTTGGTTATATTTGTGTTGTAAATGCATCTCAAAGTAAAGATATTATTTCTTATTTGCCTAAGTACTTCGCTGCTTTGTTTAGGGCAGGTAGAAGATACTGTGGTAAATATGGTGGATTACCACCAAGAGATGGCGGGACAGGTATTTTTGCACACTTCAGGTTTTGGAATAAATTTTAGAAGGGCTACTCACATTACAGCTTACAAAAAAAGGATGTTGGATATGGATTTGTGCACGATGGCGCATCCAAAATCTTACGTTATTCCTTCAAGCCAAATCAACAATTCACTTAGCTTTGTTTATGGCGAACTCAATTCATTGCTGCTGCTCCGTGCCGGTTATGGTGCGCAAAAGGTGATTGCATCAAAGAGCAATAAGAGCCACGTTGAAATACGCATGCTGTATGCTGGAGGTTTATCGCTTTGTTTTTTAAAACCCAGCTATTTTGAAATTGAATCTTCTGGAAATACGAAGGTTTTTGAGAAATTTACAAATGCCAACAAGAGCTCGATCAAAGGAGGGGCCCCCTTTTCATTCGGGTTCAATGAATTGTCGCTGATGCCTGGCGCTTATGGAAAAATGGGACTGAGTTTTGAATATGGTGGTGCCTTGGAAAAAGTAAGGGCTATAGAAACAGGACTTGTGGTAGATTTATATTACAAAGATGTTCCTATCTTGGCCAGTACAAAAAATTATCCGTTTTTTGTATCAATTTATTTGGGGGTGGTATATGGAAAGAAGTGGTATCGTTAAATGTTGGATATGAGTGATTCAGAAGAAATAAAAAGAGTGCCAAAGCCGAAGTGGTTGCGCGTGAAACTGCCTACTGGTGAGAATTACAGAAAGGTTAGGGGTTTGGTGGAAGAGCATAAATTGCATACCATATGTGAAAGCGGCAGTTGTCCAAACATGGGGGAATGTTGGGGTGCGGGTACCGCTACCTTTATGATCTTGGGGAATGTATGCACGCGCTCTTGCGGTTTTTGTGCTGTATCAACAGGAAAGCCTGCAAATGTTGATCCTTTTGAACCCGTTAAATTGGCAAAATCCATTAAAACGATGGAGGTAAAGCATGCGGTGATTACATCCGTGGATCGCGACGACCTTGAAGATGGCGGCGCCGGAATATGGATGGAAACTATTAAAGCAGTGCGTCGTTTGAGTCCAGGAACGACCATGGAAACCTTGATTCCTGATTTCGCTGGAAAATGGGAAAACTTGCAAATTATTATTGATGCGGCACCAGAAATAGTATCGCACAATTTAGAAACCGTGCGTCGTCTTACCAAAGAGGTGCGCATTCAAGCGAAATACGACCGCAGTTTGGAATTGTTGCGCCGCTTGAAAGAAGGTGGTATGAAAACCAAATCCGGGGTAATGCTGGGCTTGGGTGAAAGTGAAGCAGAGGTTTTTGAAACCATGGAAGATTTACGCTCCGTCAATGTTGATATTTTGACTTTGGGACAATACCTGCAGCCTACCGTCAAGCACTTGCCGGTGGTTGAATTTATTCACCCCGATCAATTTGCAAAGTATCGGGAAGAAGGTCTTAAAATGGGTTTTAAATTTGTGGAGAGCGGTCCCTTGGTGCGCTCGTCGTACCATGCAGAGAAACATTTGTTTTAAATTGAAAAGCACAAAAAAAAGAGGCCTTGACAACAATCAAGGCCTCTTTTTTTTGCTTTGGTTTTATTGAATGACCATTTGCTTTGTGCTGTTGATTGAGCCTGCGCTGAGGGTTACAAAATACACGCCTGCTTTCAATGTTGAAGTATTGACTTCTATTTGTTGCAATCCCGCTGCTTTAAAACCACAGTATTGAGTGTCAATGTTTTTTCCTAATACATCACAAATAGAAAGCTTTACTTCATTGCCTTCGTTCAAATGTAAAGTAATCTGGACTTTGCTGGCGCTGCTTGGATTGGGATAGAGGTCTACTTTGTTTTGAGGAGAAAGCACTTCCTTTACCGCAATGTCAAGTGCTGTAGTTACTTTTAAGTATTCGAGGTTGTTGACGTTGAAAGGGTCATTTTCACTAGATATCGCTAAGCCTGGCTCATTGTCTTCTTGCGCGATAATGTGCAAGTTGTTGTCAACCAAACGCGCTAGGGAAGGGTAAACGTATTCGCGGTAGCGGTCATCTGTGGAAGGAGTAATGTCGTTGGGGTAAGTCCAAGTGTTGCCATTGTCAAAAGATTTAATGGCGTACAAGTGTCGGTAATTTTGCATGCCAGGACTGCTGTAAAATCCTTCAACAAAGGCTGAATAAACTACGTATATCACGCCATCGGCATCAATTCCTGCAGAAGCCATGGACGAGAGTCCGCAGTTGTAGATAGGGAATTCATAGCCTTGGTCCTTGGCGGTTGTGATAAGCTGATCGCCATCTAAATCGATTGCTTGCGCAATAATACTTGGTTTTACATCGCCTTCTTTCCAATGAATCAATCCGTTTGTGCCAACGAAAAGCGACAATGAATCGTTGTTTATTTTTTCGTTTCTTACGCGCATGTTTCCATACCATACATGCGCTGTGCCGTTGAGGTCGAGCAGTATTTCGGTGAAGCCATCAGCGGTGTATGGTGTGTCGGGTGTGAGTGTTGTCTTTTCGTCGAAATGCGGATAAGGAAATGTGAAAATGGTGGTGTTGGTCCAGGCATCACCATTGTTAGTAGACTTTGCCAAGAGCACGTCCGACCAGCTGTCGCCAACGACTATTGCTACGTTGTCGCCACTGGCGTCAATGGAGTAGCAGTCTCCTGACAAGCCAATTGAGAAATTGCTGTCAACGCCTTGCACTTGCGCAAGTGCTGACCAAGAGTTACCTCCGTCGGTGGACTTAGAATAGAGCAGCGCGCCATCCATGCCGTTGTATTTAGGTCCGTTTTCTTTTGCCGAAGGTGTAACGGCGATTAGATGAATGGTATTGCCATTGGCGCCACCCACCACAGCACGACACCAAATGAGATGCTGCCCCGGAAATAGATTTTTTTGAGTCCAAGCGCCGCTGCCTTTTGTATTGCGCGACAGCATTACCAATGAGGTGTCGATGGATCCGTGCGAAATGATAATTTCTTTGCCGCTTTGGGTGGTCAGTATATTGGGCCACCCCGTTCTTTTGCTTTCGAGGCGGTTGAGAATGTTGTCGGGACTGTAGATCCAGCTGTTTCCATTGAAGTAGTTGTAGCCGCTGCCTCGGTCTGTAGGGTTTTTGGAGTTGTCTAAATACGATAGCATCCAGCACAATGAAAGCGTGCCATCACCTTGGTTGACAATTCTTTTTTGATTGGAGCCATTGGTTTGCAAGTCGAAAGTTGTTCCGCCTACCACTGTTTCAGGGTTGACACCTCTGAATTTACCGTCGCTGAGCAAGCTCTGCTGCTGGGCGTCGGCAGAGGAATAAAGCGATTTTTTTACGATTGCCGTTTGCTGCGGTTGTGGCAGTGAAATGAGCTCGTCAATGCCGTTAATGTTTTGCTGCGCAAATAATGATCCTACGGAAAATAGCGCTGCTGTTGCCAATAATTTTTTCATTCGTTCTTCTGTTGAAGCGATGAAATTAATGAAAAATGCGAAGGCTTAAAAACTTAATGTTGCACATCATGCTAGGCAACTACCTCTAATATCCGATTTACCTTGTGCACACCATTGATGTGCTTAAGTTTTTCAATCAAACTTTTGAGCTGATCGGTATCCGATACAAACAACATGATTTTTCCTTCGAAGAAATTTCCTTCCGAGTTGAAATAAATTGATTTGATGTTTACGTTGGATTCCTTGGAGATGACCGACGTGATTTTGTTGACCAAGCCCACATCGTCGATTCCCACAAACTCAACGCCGGTTAAAAACGCAACGTTGTTGGTGTTGGTCCATTGGGCTTTAATAGATTTGCCGGCAAAATTCGACAGTAAATTCATGGCGTTCGGACAATTGGTTTTGTGTATCAATATCTCGTCAGTGTCGCTGTGAAAGCCAAAAACTTCGTCGCCTGGAATAGGGTTGCAGCAAGTCGCTAAAGTGTATTTTAAATGTTGTTCGCTGCCAATATTGAGCATGCCTATTTTTTCGCCCTTCGATTGCTGGCGCTTGATTTTATCAAGATTTTTCTTGTCTATTTTTTGCTTGAAGAAATTTTCTAAATCAACTAGGTTGATTTCTTTGTTGGCTATTTTGAAGTAAAAATCGAAAGGTGTTTTGGCATCGAAATGCTTTGTGATCATTCCCAAAACATTGTTGTTGACTGCCTCATTGGCTTGTTGCATCCAATCCTTGAAAATTTGATTGCCTTCGAGAGCCCTCTGTTTTTGTTCTTCTTTAAGTGCTTCTTTAATGGCTGATTTTGCTTTTGCAGTCACCACATAATTGAGCCATTCTTCTTTGGGTGTTTGTTTTTTAGAAGTGATGATTTCAATTTGTGCACCGCTCTCCATTTCGAAGTTCAG
>CANFBW010000037.1 GCA_947444925.1 Flavobacteriales bacterium
ACTTTGTTGCTGAGTTCAACGTCGGGCTCCGATGAAATGATGAAGGGTTGTGTTATTAAAGGTCGCAATTTGTCTTCAATGCTCTCGGGATTCAGTTTGATGCCTCCGCTGTTGATGATATTGTCCCATCGACCGATCCAATCAAATTGCTTGTCGTTGTGCAAAATTACCACATCGTTGGTAATGATTTCTTCGTCTGCAATTTTGGGCACATTTACGATGAGGCAGTGGCGATCGTCAACAGTAAATGAAACACCCGGTAACGCGGTGTAGTTCTTTTTTCCTGGTGGATTTATTTGTTGTATTGCTACATGACTCAGTGTTTCCGTCATTCCGTAGCTGTGGTATACTTCACACTTGAAGTTGTGGAGCAGGGTGGCGGTGGCCTCGCTCATTGGTCCGCCACCAATAATTATTTTTTCAATTTTATTGAGTCTGTCGGCGTATTCTGAATTTAAAATGCTGTAAAGTTGATTGGGAACAAATGCCGTTACATCAATGTATGCATTGAAAATGGCAAGGGGATTGGCGCTTGGCTCAATGGCGAATAGGTTCCATTTCAATACAGCGCTTCGCACGATCATCATTTTGCCGGCGATGTAGTTGGGTGAAAGTGCTAGCAAAGCTTTGGTGTTGTCGCGCAGTGAAAAGAAACTGCCGGTCATCAAAGCGCTGTTTACGAGTCGGGTTTTGAGTACCGTTATTTCTTTTGCTGCACCTGTTGTTCCTGATGTTTTTAAGCAAATACTATCGCCATCACTAAGCCAATCTTTGGTGAATTGAGCCAAGTCTTGCACCCACTTTTCAGGATGCTGCGCTAATTCGTTGCAGCGCAACAATAGCTCTTCTTTTGAAGTGTTGGCAAAATTGATGTTGATGATTTCGGCGCTCACTTTGTAAAAATAAGAATATGATTTTCTAATTCTTCTATCTTTGTGATCTTTATGTTGAAAGTTAGTAGAATAGTTTTGGTTGTGATTACTGTGCTCACGGTGGTATTTGCCATTTTGATTGCGCGGGGGATGAAGATGGACTATCGCTACGAAACTTTTTTCCCAAAGGACGATCCTGAATTAGAGTACTTTTTGCAGTTTCGTTCGCAGTTTGAAAGTGACGATGATTTTCTGCTGATTGCTGTAGAAAATAAAGCAGGTATTTTTGACGCAAAATTTCTTGCACAAGTAAAATCTCTCAGCGATTCATTGGCTCATTTATCTAGTGTAGTAGAGGTAATATCGCCAGTGAAAAATTTGAATTATTATAAATCGGATGGACTGGCGCTGAGTGAAATTCCATACCTACATTGGGATGAACCCTCACAATACCATAGCGATTCACTCCGCATATTTAAGGCAAAACATCTCGTAGGTACTTTCTTTTCAGCCGATAGAAAAGCCTTGAGTATTTTCATCAAAACCAAAGATCGCCTGGCGCGCATCGCTTCAAATAAATTATTAAAGGAGCTTGATGCATTGCTTTTGAATTACCATTTTGATGCATTGCACAGCATTTCGCGAATCAATGCCCAAAAGCATTACATGGAGGTGTTGGGGAGCGAGCTCACAGTGTTTATATTGTCGTCGATCGCGCTTTTGATCGTGGTGTTGTGGTTTTCTTTTCGATCTGTAGTTGGGGTGGTGATTCCGCTCATTACAGTAGTTGCGGCCTTGATATGGACGCTTGCATTGATGCTTTTTTGCGGTAAGGATATCGACGTGTTGGCGGCCCTTTTGCCTACTATGATATTTATTGTTGGCATGTCAGATGTGGTACATATTCTCACCAATTATATTGAAGAACTTCGCGAAGGTCATAGTAAGATGGATGCTATTAAAACTACGTTTAAGGAAGTTGGTTTTGCTACTTTTTTGACTTGCATATCTACTGCGGTTGGATTTTTTACTCTGATGACAGCCAATATTCAGCCTATTCGTGACTTCGGTTTGTACGCAGGTATTGGTGTGTGTATGGCCTATGTGTTGGCCTTCACTTTGCTGCCCTCCGTATTGCTCAATATTAAAACACCTAAGATTGTCAACGCCACCAAAAATGATAGGCAATGGAACAAGATGTTGACTGGCTTTTTGCTGATTTGCATCCGCCATCCCAAAAAGATTTTAGGTGTCAGTTTATTGGTGACAGTATTGAGTGTGATTGCAATGTCGACCATAAAGATCGATAACTTTTTGCTCGAAGATTTGTCAGACCAAGACGAAATAAAAAAAGATTTTCTTTATTTTGAGGACAAGTTCAGTGGTGCGCGTCCTTTTGAAATGGTTGTTGATATTGCCGATACCAGCAAGAGTATTTGGGATTACGAGGTACTAAAAGAAATGGAAAAAGTGGAGACTTTTCTGCTGAGTAACTATCACATGAACTTTGTTGCATCACCATTGGCTTTTGTTAAAGAAGCCAATAAAACGTGGAATGGTGCTGCTCAAAAGTATTACTGCCTGCCTGATAACAAGGCTCAATACGACCGTTTGCGAGAGAATCTTGAGTTTATGGGTGCTTTTCAAAAAGGGGAAGAACAAATGCGAAAATACATGAGTGCCGATAAAAGAAGGGTGCGTTTTAGTGGCAAGGTGGTTGACATTGGTGGTGCTAAAATGAAGGAACGCAACTTGGCGTTTTTTGCTTTCTACAAAAGGTCTGTCAATCAGCATTTAATCACTTGTCATCTCACTGGCACGGCTACACTTATTGATTTGAACAATGAGAGCTTGTCGAAAAACATGATCTATGGATTGTGGCTTTCAGTTGGTTTTATTGCATTGATTGTGGGTTGGATGTTTCGCAGTATTCGAATGGTTATCGTGGCGATTATCCCGAATGTTGTGCCTGGATTGATGATTGCTGGATTTATGGGCTTGGTGGGGATTGATTTGAAGGTGTCGACGTCTATTATTTTTTCAATTGCATTTGGGATTGCAGTAGATGATACCATTCATATTATCAGTCGTCTGAAACTCGAAATAAAAAGCGGAAAGAGCTTTTTGTATGCCTTAAAGCGCACCTATTTATCTACAGGAAAAGCGGTAGTGGTGACTTCTGTTATATTGTCGGCAGGTTTTTTGACTTTGATTTTTTCTACCTTTACCAGTACCTTTTATGTTGGTTTGCTGGTGAGTTTAACCTTGGTCTTGGCCATTGGTTGTGAACTCTTCATTTTACCGGTTTTGTTGTTTTGGTATTACAAAAAAGAGAAGCAGTCGAAGTCAATTTCAAAGGATTAAATGCTTTTTTTGGGAGGGGCTCGCTTTGAAAGTGCTTATGATTTCGGTCAACTTATCGTTTTAAGCTGTCAATATGTTTGTTTTATGAATTTTTCACGGTCTTTCATGATTGTTGAGCACCCTAATGAAGGTGGCGCTGAACGTGCCTTTCAGCGTTATTTGGCGTCATAATTATAAGGTTATTAGTGTGTTATGAAGATAATAGTCGTACAATTCCTACAGAAATATTTGCTTCGTAAGGTATTTAAGATTTACATTTGATGCAGTAAAGTGAGGGCTTTACTTTAACCTAGTCAAAAGATGAATCAAACAGAAGCTAAAAAAATCATTAAAGACACAGAATATCTTAACAATAGAATTTTGGCGTTTGAAAATGCTGAAAGTACAACAGGAATGAAGTACTGTCGTGTGATTGATAAGAAGTATCTTTTTTCAAGCACCGACGAAAACAAGAAACAAGGAGCTGTAAAAGTCAGATTTAAAGATGTGATGACAGGCAAAGAATTCATGGAACAATTGACCATGGTTGCCCGTCAATACACCAAAAAAGTAGTTCAAGAGACAGATGACCTTAAGGCCGCTGTGTTGACTATTTTGACTGATGAAACAGAACCTGTTAAATCATTGGAATGGGTGCTGAATAGCTTGAAAGAGCAGGCGCCAAAATTGTTCACTCAAAACAAGGACAAGGTAGAAGGGCATTTGTTTGAGCTTTGGCTGGAAAGCAAAGTGACGCGCTCTACTTTTAAGTCTAAAAACCTTACCGTTTATGCTTTGAAAAAATAAGCATGAAATGAAGATTTGAAAAGCACCTGGTTCAGGTGCTTTTTTTTTGTCTTTGATTTTAGAATTTGCCGATGATTCTAAAGTTGATCAAACGACTGGTCAAATGATTTGGCACAGCGTACTGTGTATTGGAGATGTCTTTTACCCAAAAGTAGCTCACTGTATTTTCGATGTCAAGTAGATTGAACACTTCAGCACGGAACATTAAGCCGTCGAAATAGCGTAAAAAACTGGTGGGCGCAATGACTAGCAGTTGTTTGCCTTTCCGCAGTCTGTTGTCTTTGATGATTTCGTACGAAAATCCAATGTCAACTCGTCGATAGTCTGGAATACGCAGTACATTGCGAAACCGCACCGACCCTGGAACGCCAAAAGGGTAGCCTGTGCCATAACTTAAAGTAAGGTGTAATTTTAAGGCAGGAAATTTGGGCATTTCGTCTTGAAAAAAGAGGTTTGCTGCAAAGCGCTGATCTGTGGAGCGGGGAACGAAGCCAGGACTTACTTTTAGGCTGTCAGTAGCCACATTGTTGCTGGTGTAGCCGGTGTGAATTTCTTCTCCTTGCGCATTGAAATAGCGGTAGTAGTAATTGCTGCTAATCACTTCGGCGGTACTCATGTATGTCAAGCTCAGCCACGATTCCAATCCTTTTACAAACTCTCCGTTTAAACGTCCTTCGATGCCTCGGGCGTAACCGTGCGAACTATTTTTTCCATAATAGTTGATCTGCACCTGGTCAACATCGTAGGGAATCAAGTTGTACAAGTCTTTGTAGTAGGCTTCTGTGCTGAGTTTAAAGGGGCGTTTCCACCAATAAAAAGAGGTCGTCATGGCCAAGCCGTATTGTACTGAGGTTTGAGCCATCACGCCTGTTTGCAATTGGTACTGCAAATTGCGCAATTCTTTGTAGAAAGGGGGTTGCTGATAAACGCCTACGTAGGCGCGGTAGGCAAATTTCAAGCTGTCACTGGCGCGGTGCGAAGGCAGATAATTGAAAAGAACCCGCGGACTGACCACGAGTTGTTGATTGTAGTCCCAGTAGTTGGCACGCACGCCGGTGGACAGTGAAAGTTCGCGTCCGGATTTATTGCTGAATAGCGACCAATTGCGCTGCGCAAATGCCATGTAACGGTTGGTTTGCAATTGGTTTTTGGCTTCAATAAATAGTGGAAATTTTATTTGCGCATCGTTCTGAGGTAAAGAATAGCCTGCTGAATCGAGGTTTTGCCATTGCTTGTAGGATGCGTCAATCATTTCCATTTGGTATTTTAAGCCCCAAAGCCATCCTCCTTTTTCGTATTTATATTCTCCATTCCATTCAAAATTGTAAATGGTAGCATTCAGTGTGCTGCGCGTGTGGTTTAGGAAAGATCCTGCGCCCAGGTTAAAGGCCACTTTTCCAAAGTCGGTGCTGCCCATGTCGCTTTCTAAGGCATTGAGCGCATACGCGCCTAAAATGTCAAAGCCAACTTTTTCGTAGGTATTAAATGCCGAACTATTGAATTTCATTTTCAAGCGATGACTTGCTTTGTATTCGGCCGAGAAAGCGCCGAAGTAGCTGTCGAAAACGTCGTCTTCTTTTCCTTCAAAGAATATTTTAAGTTGAAATGCGTCGTTGATTCCGCCAAAGCGTGTTTCGCGATCGGCAGGAATCGAGAGGTATTGGTTGTGGGCGATGTTTCCTAAAATAGAAATTTCCCATTTTTTTCCTAAAGGGTAGGTGGCGTAGGCTTGAAAGTCTACAAAATTTGGTTTGTACAGTCCCTGCGTTTCAGTGGAGTTGAGTAAGTAGGCGTTTGATTTTTGGCGAAAACCGAGTAAATAAGTTCCTTTTTTACTGGCGAATTTACCTTCCGTGTGTGCCCGAACACCCAGTAAGCTAATGTTGAATGAGCTTGCTGTTGAATCTGGTTTTTTGTAGGTGATGTCGAGTACCGATGACATCTTGTCTCCAAATCGAGCTTCAAAACCACCTGCGTAAAAGTTGAGGTTGTCTACCATATCTCCATTGACGAAGCTTAGTCCTTCTTGCTCTCCTGCGCGCACGAGCATAGGGCGAAAGATCTCAATACCATTAACATAGATTAGATTTTCATCAAAGTTTCCGCCGCGCACTGAATACTGACTGCTGAGTTCGTTGGTACTACTTACTCCTGGTAGTGATTTTACGATGTCAGTGGCATCGCCTCCCGCGCTAATGTAATTGTTGATGTGTTTGGCATTGACTTTAATTTCCCCGCGATTGACTTTTTCACGATCGATTTTGATGACCTCGGTGGAAATTGCGTGGGGAGTCATGAAAACATTGAGTCTTAATTTTTGTCCCGCACCCACTGAAATTGTTTTAACAATCGGCAGGTAGTTGAGATGAGTCAATTCAAAAGTTAAATTTTTATCGGCAGGTATTTTAATGGAGAAGGTGCCTTTGTCATCAGTTAAAAAACCTTCTCTCAGCTCACTTACATAGATGTATACATCTTTCACCGCAGCGCCATTGGTGTCTTGGATAACACCAATTACTTCTCCTTGCTCTTGAGCAAATATTTGCAGTCCGCAAAAAAGAAGAAAGCTTAATACAATATGTGAAAAACTACCTTTCAATTTTTAGTTCGCCATTGCGCCATGCTTTGATGAATTTTGCCCAGGCTATTGGATTGAGTAAGTTGTTTGGAGGCAATTGGCCAGCATAATACAATTTACTTTTGAACTGATCTTGTTGCCATTTGTAGTTCAAACTTGCGTCAGCTCTATATTCTACTGAGTTGTCCACTTCCATTCGCTTTAAGTTTTTCTTCGCGTTTTCCATATCGCCTTCGGGAACTGCCATGTTTTCGAAGGCAAATTTAAATTGTTCATAGGACGGCCATCTTGTGATGTGGATGGGGTCAATGCGTACGGTATCTCTGCCGAGGGTTTGAATAAGGGAGTACGATGTTTGCGTTAGGGTATCGGAAATAGGATAGTATTCGGTTTTAAAACCAATACTTGAGAATTTTAGCGTGTCGCCTAGTGCAACCACCAATGAAAAATAGCCTGAGAAATCACTGATTGTTCCTCTCGAGGTACCTTTAAGTAAAATGTTGGTGAACGCAACCGGTTGAAGGCTGTCTTTGGAAATGACAATTCCAGTTAACTGAATTATTTTTTTTGTGTGCTGCGCCGATAGTGACGTCGCGGCGAATGAGATCGCCATCAGAACTAGTAAAATTGTTTTGTTTCTCATGTGGTAAAGCTAACAAAAACGAATGTACTATTTTATTATTGTGGCCTTAAGTTCTCGGGTATTTCTATTGACATCTTGCGCCACAATTCTTACGGTGTGCTCACCTGCAGAAAGATAGCTGGGTATATTGGCGCTAACTGTTTTGCTTTTGGGTTCAATAAATGCCAATTCCCAAATGTCATCGATAAAAATGTCGTATTTGTAAAGGCCGGTACCCCAGTCCTCGGCTGTGAATTTCAATTGCGTTAGTTTAGAAATGTTGTCACCATTTTTAAAGTTTACAAGTGAAACGAAAGGTTTCAAAGTATCAATACTTAGGCAATAGGCGCCGAGGTATTTCAGCTCGGCTTTGGCTGAATTGTTTCGAATTTCTGCAGTAAAGTGTTTTGATGGAATACCAAGGTTGTTCACTTTGGCGATGGTGATCTTGTCTTTCATTGGTAGAAGAGCGCTGTCAACAGTGAAGTACATGTTGAATTTTCGTTGTATAGGGGTTCCTTCTCCTAATATTTGGTGAATTTCGCTGAGGCAGCGTCCAATGGCGGGGCGCTTGTAGTGTTTGAATGGAGTGTTGTTGTATACCGTGTAGGGTTTAATGTCGACAGTGAAATTGCTGTCGGCAAATTGATAACCTTTATCGGCTAATATCATAGGGTCGTTGGATATGCGCGGTGCGATAGTGGGGGTTTTTGCTCCCTGACGTATCTTGAAATTTAAAACAGTTTTATTTAGGTAAACATCGTACACGGTGTAAGTAATGGTATGTAGGTTGGTGTCTGAGAAACTGACGCGGCCTTCGTTTTCAACATTGTCGTAGATGCCCAACTGATTGTTTTGATCGAGGTAGCTTTTGTGTATCCACCGGTGAAAATTGGTGCGGTAGCTGTGGTCGGTGTGGCTGTTAATGTAGCGTGTGTTGCTAAAGGCGATGTGATCCATTTGATGGCGATATACTTCGTGGCTGTCAACAGCCAATGAAACAATGTAGACGCCACATTGATTTGCGTAGCCACTGAGTCGGTCAATAGCAGAGATGCCAAATCCAATGGGGCCATAGACTTCAATAGGATGCGGGTGCAGGGTAGAGTCTTTCTCAGTGAATAAGCTGTATTTCCCTCCAATTTTCACCGTGTGAAAATATTGTGCTGAGATTTGTTTGTTGACAGAGGAGCTGTCTGATAAGGGGTAAACGCGCACTCCGTATATTTCAGGATTTATTTTATCAACTACTTTAAAGCCAAAAAGAAGAGGATTGATTTGCATGTCCCCTTTTCTGATTTCAAAATGCAAATGAGGGTGTTCTGAAGCACCTGTATTTCCTGATAAGGCAACGCGTTCCCCTTTTTTAACGGTGATAGAATCTTTGGGCCAGTAAACATCGACTTCGTTCCATTGCGTTTGGTATTGGTGGCTGCGGAGTGCAGAGTCTATTTTTGCACTCATTGCATTTAAATGCGCATAAACTGTTGTGAGTCCGTTTGGATGTGTAATGAAGAGCGTTCTCCCGTAGCCATAAGGAGATAAGTGTATTCGTGAAACATAGCCATCGGCAGCGGCATAAATGTTTCTGTTTTCAACGCCTCCTGTTTTAACATCTAATCCACCATGAAAGTGGTTGTTGCGCAGTTCGCCAAAATTACCAGCGCAACCAATGGGTCCGTCAGTTGGCCATGTGAAATAGCCTTGCGGATAGTCGATTTCGTTACTGTCTGTTTTTGCCGGTGCCGTTGTTTGTGCAAAGGCATGAAGGTTCAGTAGATAAATGAAAAATAAAGTAAAATAGTGTTTCATGCAGAGGCGAATTTACTCATCCTTATGCTCTTTCGGTGTAAATAATATCAACAGAAGACTGTTGAATTCATTCGTTCGTTTTGCTTGATTTTTGCTGCTTTCATTCCTGGTGCTTTTCATATCACTGATGATTATCCGCGATTGTACTCCTTAGGTTCCGTAAGTGGCGATAGATCCTTCAAATACCGATACTTCGTTTCTCCTCTTAATCTCAAATCTCAGGAAGACAAATGTGATCGATTCCCAAAAAAGTTGTTTTGAATACGCTTGTCTTCCTGAGGTACTCCGAAGGATCTATCAACATAAACTTAAAATTACAGGAACGATTCGGACAATTATTATCACTTCGGTTAAGTTGATTTAAGGGCACAACAATAGTCCTTTTTTTGAAGTTTCGAAGCAGAGAAAAGTAACATTTAAGACAATGTTGTACATATAATCTGGTAGGTATAGCAACAAAAAAAGTTCCGCAGCAACTGCGGAACTTCAATTATCAATCAACCAATTGTCTTAACCCAAATATGTTTTCAATAATTTGCTTCTTGTGTTGTTTTTCAATCTCTTGATGGCTTTTTCTTTGATTTGACGAACACGTTCTCTTGTAAGGTCAAATTTAGTTCCAATTTCTTCTAAACTGATTTCTCTATATCCATCAATGCCATAAAACATTTTAATGACTTCGCTTTCTCTATCTGTCAAGGTCGAAAGTGATCTGTTGATTTCCGCTCTTAAAGACTCAACAATGAGTTCTTTGTCGGCTTTCGGAGAATCATCGTTCACCAATACGTCAAGTAATCCATGGTCTTCTCCGTCTTGAAAAGGAGCGTCAACAGAGATGTGCCGCGTGTTCATGTGTAGCACGTTGGATACTTCTTGTTCAGGTAAATCCAAATGTTCAGAAAGTTCCTGTGCATTTGGTTCTCTCTCCAATTGTTGTTCAAGTTGAGAAGCTCCTTTATTGATTTTGCTGATAGCGCCAATTTTATTCAATGGCAAGCGCACCATTCTGCTTTGTTCGGAAATAGCCTGAATGATAGATTGACGAATCCACCACACTGCGTAAGAGATGAATTTAAAACCTCGTGTTTCGTCAAATCTTTTGGCAGCTTTAATCAAGCCAAGGTTGCCTTCGTTGATCAAATCAGGAAGGGTCATTCCTTGTCCTTGGTACTGTTTGGCCACAGAAACAACAAAACGCAAGTTGGCTTTTGTTAGTTTCTCCAAGGCAGCTTGGTCGCCATCTCTTATTTTTTGTGCTAAAACTACTTCTTCGTCTGCTGTGATTAGTGATTCCTTTCCGATCTCCTGCAAATATTTATCTAAAGTAATGCTATCTCTCTTGGTAATCGACTGGGTTATTTTTAATTGTCTCATCTTATTCTTTCAATGAATTTATAAAAACTAGGTTGGCAAATATAACCCATAGAACTGCAAAAGTCCAGTTTTTTAACACTAAACAACTAACGGTCCTCTTCTTTTAAAATTGCGATGTCTTCAATCAGTTGATTGACGTCGTTTGTAGAGGTTCCGTCATAAAATCCGCGTATTCTTTTTTTTGCATCAACGAGTACAAGGTTCTCTGTGTGAATAAAGTCGTTTTTATCGCCATTTCCTTTGCTTTTCACGGCTAAGTAAGAGTTTCGAGCGAGAGTGTAAATTTGTCGCTTGTCGCCCGTGACAAATTGCCATTGGGGAGTTTGGGCGTTGAATCGGTTGGCATACTTTTTAAGTACTGCGGGACTGTCGTTTTCAGGCAAGGAGGTGTGCGACAGGAACATAACCGAGGAATCTCCTTTGTATTCGTCGTATACACGTTTCAGTTGCCCTGTCATGATTGGGCAAATATTGGTACAAGTGGTGAAAAAGAAATCAGCCACATAGATCTTGCCTTCAAAAATTTTGTCGCTGATGGAATCATTGTTTTGATTGATGAGGTGGAAAGGTGCTATGAAATGACCGCTGCTAATGTTGCGCAAGCTGTCTGTAACGAGCAAAGGATTGACTTCGGCAGGACTGAATATGTGTAGTTTCTTTTTGTTGAGCACCGGATAGGCTAGGGCTACGGCAATGGCAAATAGAATGCCGAGCATGAGAATGCGTTTGGTGATGGGTTTCATGGTTTAAAGGGGGGTGTTTGACCAGGCTTCGGGTTTTTCGGCAAACCACAATTTGGCCTGTGGCCATATGGATTGAAAAAAATCAGAATCGCGGTAGGCGTTCAAAGCAGCTTCATTTTTCCAGTGGCTGTAGGTGAAAAAGATGTTGTTGTTATTTATGTCGTGCAGTCCTTGCAAAAAAAGGCACCCTGGGAAAGAAGTGATTTCTTTTTTGTGCTTCGCGAAGAAAGCAAGGAAGTCCTCGGTTTTATCGCTTTGCAAAGTGAGTTTTACAATTCTTACAATCATGCTTCAAATTCTACTCTAATGGTGTCGTATAGTTTTAGTCCGAACAAATTAGAGGCGTTTCCTTTATTGATCGATATCTCTAAAAATCCGGAGTTGCTGAAGATGGCTACTTTCTCTCCTTCTGGAACGGTGTTGTAATTGTCGTTGATTTCATCAATGGTGTAATCGGCCCTTCTAAAGACGATACCAAATTCGCGCTGTTTGCCAAATTCGTAAAAAAGTTGCTTGGTAATGTTGGTGATCACGTTGCCATAGGTGTCAATGTAAGTGACCATTCCTTTGATAATGTTGCCTTCAGAGATTGCGCGGAAAATCATTCGCTCTTGTATATTGCTTGTTTTTTTGCCCACATTGTCGAGACTTTCGCCTCGGGCAATGATGCCTGCGGCTTTTACAAACACATCTTTAGTAGGGAAAGTGTTGGATGCAGCGCTATTAGCAAGGTTTATTTCATGAATAATTTCTATCGGGCTGTCGAAGATCAAAGAGAAAATACCGTTGTCGGCACCAACAAAAAAATGACCTTCCTTTTCAATAACTAAATGACGCGTTTGTTCATCAGCACCAGGAGCAACTCCTATGATATGAATGGTGCCGAGGGGGAAATCGAGGTACACGTTCTTTAAACAAAAGGAGGCTACAGCGATGTCAAAAGGCGGAATGTCGTGGCTGATGTCAACAATGTGAGCACCCGGGATTTCTTTCAGGATAGCACCTTTGAGAGATCCAACGTAGTAATCTTTTAAGCCTAAATCTGTTGTTAAAGTGATAACCGCCATGCTCTGTCTGTTGAGCAAATATACAAGAGTTTGTCGTTTAGAGTTCAGTGTTGATTGTTTTTATTGAAATGGATGTGATTTCCTTAGTGCTATTTGCTATTTTAGCGACCTAAAAAAATAGTATTGGACAAGCTGCTCGTTATTGAAAATGTAGAACCCATTCAATTGTTGGGGGTGAACAACATTAAGTTGGCGCATTTAAAGCAATGCTTTCCAAAAGTAAAAATAGTTTCACGTGGAGACGAGTTGATTGTGAGTGGGAGCAGAACTGACATTATTGATTTTGAAAAATACCTCGGTTTATTCTTGTCTCATATTGAAAAATACGGAAAACTTACCGAGGGAAACATTGACAGCTTGATGGGGGTTGAGGGCGAAAGTATTATTGCCAATGATGAAGGAGAAGGTGTGATTGTGTATGGTAATGGCGGAATTGTAGTGAAGGCCAAGTCGACTAATCAGCGCAAAATGGTAGCTGCAGTGATGAAGAATGACATGGTATTTGCTATGGGGCCAGCCGGTACCGGCAAAACCTATACGGCGGTGGCATTGGCTGTGCGGGCATTGAAGAACAGGGAAGTAAAAAAAATAATATTGACGCGCCCCGCAGTGGAGTCGGGAGAAAATCTCGGTTTCTTGCCTGGTGATTTGAAAGAAAAACTTGATCCATACATGCAGCCCTTGTACGATGCGCTGCGCGATATGATACCCGCCGCTAAGTTGGCTGAACATTTGGAGAAAAAAGTGATTGAAATAGCGCCGCTCGCCTTTATGCGCGGACGCACATTGAACAACGCTTTTGTGATTCTAGATGAAGCGCAAAATACCACGGAGGGACAAATTAAGATGTTTTTAACGCGAATGGGTGAAGCGGCTAAATTTGTAATAACAGGAGATATTACGCAAATCGACTTGCCTCGCCGCCAACCTTCGGGACTTGTGCATGCGAGTCATATTTTGCGCGACATTGAAGGTATTGCTTTTGTATACTTAGATGGACAAGATGTGATGCGTCATCGAATAGTGAAAGAAATATTAACGGCCTATGAAAGGGCAGGAAAAGAATAGTTGATTTAAAAATACACATATGGAAGCATTGGTAAAAACAAATTTTAAGTTCCCAAATCAAAGCGCGGTGTACATCGGCAAGGTGAGGGATGTCTATTCAATTGGCGATGTTTTAGTAATGGTGGCTTCCGACCGAATTTCTGCCTTCGACGTGGTATTACCACGAGGCATACCTTATAAAGGACAAGTGCTCAATCAAATTGCCCAGCATTTTTTAAATGCAACGGCTGACATTGTACCAAACTGGTTGATGGCTTCCCCTGATCCCATGGTTTCAGTAGGCAAACGCTGTGAACCGTTTAAGGTGGAAATGGTGATTCGCGGCTATTTGTCAGGACACGCTGCCCGCCAATACAAATTGGGTATTCGTAATTTGTGCGGCGTAACGATGGCAGAAGGTTTGAAAGAGAACGATCGTTTTCCAGAGCCTATCATCACTCCAACAACTAAGGCATCAGAAGGACACGACGAAGATATTTCGCGCGAAGAAATTCTAAAGCAAGGTGTTGTTTCTGAATCCGACTATATTCAGTTAGAAGCGTATACCAGAGCGTTGTTTAAGAGAGGTAGTGAAATGGCTGCGGATAAGAATTTGATTTTAGTGGATACCAAGTATGAATTTGGTAAGGACAAGGATGGTAAGATTATTTTGATCGACGAAATTCATACCCCAGATTCTTCCAGATATTTTTATGCCGAAGGTTATGCTGAGCGTCAAGCAAAAGGCGAAAGTCAAAAACAATTGTCGAAAGAGTTTGTGCGTCAATGGCTAATAGCCAATGGTTTTCAGGGTAAAGAAGGTCAGCAAGTGCCGGTAATGCCCGATGATTTTGTTGCCATGGTTTCTGAACGTTACATTGAGTTGTTTGAAAAGATCAGTGGAAATAAGTTCGTAAAAGCCGATGCTGATCGTATTGAAGAACGCATCGAGGCAAATATTTTGAAATATCTGCAGGTTTAAATACAATTTTTCTATCTTAGGTACCACAGGGAAAAACTTAAAACTAAAATTTAATGAGAAAAATTACCACCTTAACGTTGGCGGTCATCGCTTTATTTCAAGTGTCTGCTTTCGCACAAAGACAATCGACAGTATTGCTATTTGATTATAAAACAAGTCAGCTTACAGCAGAACACAAAGCTGAACTGAAAAAATTGTACGACTTTTTTAAGTCCGACTCTATTGGCGTTAAAGCTGATGCTTATTGCGATAGCGTGGGAGGTCCCGATTACAATTTGGGACTGGGAGAAGAAAGAGGCAATAATGTATTGCGCTTTTTTACCAGCAAAAAAGTGAAGGCTGACAATGTGCTTGTTGTGAACCATGGTATTGCCAATCCTGCTGCATCTAATGCAACCGAAGAAGGAAGAAAAATTAATCGACGCGTTATTGTTGAAGTGTGGTCAACCAAAAAAGGAGCTGTAAGTAATTTTCCAAAATTAAATCAAGATTCTATTGACGCTGAGCTGCGTGCTCAGTTTTGTAAAATGGACACCATGGTGCAGTTGCCAAATGGCGTGATGTTCAAAATGAATCGTTGTGAATTTGAAAACATAAAAAACTGTGTTTCTATTAACTCTTTCAATACGCCCACTGTTTTGCGTAAATCTGGTTATACCACTATGGGAAGCGAAATGACTCCTTTGATATCGGCAGGAATAGTTGAAATTAAATTGTGTGGTGACTCCTGCCTAACCAATCCTTTGCAAGTATTGATCCCAATCGCTTCTTCATGCAGTGGTAATTCTTCTTTCAATTTATGGAAAGGGTATAGCAACTTAGTTTGGGGAGAGCAAGGAGAAGCGGCTAAAGCTGTTACGGTTGAAGGGGAACAATATTACCAATTGGAAACCAAATGCAACGTTGCCTACAACTTAGCGGTAACAAGTGTGAAAAATGCAAAATTCAAATTCAAAGCAAAAAAAGGAGTGAAGTTCAGCGAAATCAGAATTTCATACGACTGCGGTATGGCGGTTTATCGTTGGTCATCAGACAAACCTGTTAAGAAAGCAAAAATCTTAATGCCATGTCCAAAAGGCGATGTGTCATTAGAAGTTTACGGTGTATTGAAAGATGGAACACAAGTGCGTATGGACTATGTTGCGGCAAGCAGCATTAAGTCAAAAGGAAAACAAAAATTGTGCTCCGGAATTTCGGCCCCAAAGAAATTTTATATTTTCCCAACTGATTTTAAATAGAGATGTTAGATAGGCTCAAGGGGATTCTAAGCATATGGTTGCTGAAATATTGGTATTTGCTGTTGCTCAGTATCTCCTTGTCTGTCGCTACTTTTTATTATTTTGAACACGAGGGAAAGGCAAGGATTTATGAAGTAAAGATGATGGGGTCGACGCTATTGTTGTCCAGACCAGCGTTACAGGAATACTTGAATCCATTATCACAGTGGGTAACCGAAAAAGATTATACCAGTGCGCAGCGAATTTTGGGCATTCCAAAAGAGATTTTTGAGAGAATAGGAGTGCTGCATAACGATGCTCAAACAGTTATTGAGGAGCAGTATATTCGTTACGAGTATACTGTGACGATAACGGCTCTTGATACCACCGGATTTTATGTAATAGAGGATATATTGACGAAGTATTTACGAAGACATATTTTGGTGCAAGATAATTTCAACAATAAAACGAAAGCCTTTGAAATGTCAAAGGCGCTTATTTTAAAAGATATTAGAAGAATAGATTCGACCGCCGCCGCAGAAAAAAATCCCCATACCGATTATTACGAAACATTGCAGCAAAAAAAAGTGGACTTTCAACTGCAGTTGTCAAAGCTTGAAGAGAAATACAAAGATTGTTACACCCTAAAAAAAATCTATGGCTTCAAGGAGGGAACTGTTGTGTTTGATAGAAATTCAGATGTTGATAGAATTGGCTTAGTGAAATGGACTGCCGTTTTTTTATTGCTTGATTTTATGTTGGTGCTTATTTTGAACAAAGAATTGAGGCAAATAATGATGTCTTAATGCTAGCGCAATTTAAATTATGTTGAAGCAAATTTCCATACAAAATTTTGTGTTGATCAAGGAATTGAAACTTGATTTTTCAAAAGGTCTTTCCGTCATCACTGGTGAAACAGGCGCTGGTAAATCTATTTTGCTTGATGCACTGCAGCTGCTTTTAGGCGGGCGCGCCGATGTTTCTGTGATTCGAAAAGGTGAAAAAAAATGTGTGATCGAAGGGGTGTTTCGTTTGACAAAAGATTTGCAGCCGTTGTTTAAACAGTACGACGTTGATTTTGAGGAAGACACATTGTTGCGTCGAGAAATTGGCGAAAATGGAAAGAGCCGTTCCTTTGCAAACGATACTCCGGTAACGCTTCCATTTTTAAAGGCCATTGCGCAAAGTGTGGTTGATATTCATTCGCAACATGCATTTTTATCACTGAAGTCCTCTGGTTTTTTGGTGAATATTTTAGATGGTTTGGCTGGTAATGAAAAGATTTTAAAAGTCTATTCAGAAAATTTACAACACTATAAAGCACTTGTTAAACAGCTCGAACAGGAGGAAGTTGCCGTGAAACTGATCAAGGAAAATTTAGATTATTGGAAATTTAAATTCAACGAAATCGAAGCTGCCAACCTACAAGTAGGTGAAGAAGAAAGTGTGGAAAAAGAATTGAAAATCGCTGAGAATTCAGGAGAAGTTCGCGAGCGCTTGGATCGTGTTTTAAATCATCTTAGTGCCGACAACAGTGCTGTTGATCGCTTGATGAGCGCTGAGGTTGAGTTTGAAAAGCTCGAGCGCCTTACCGGAGGATTTGCTGTTTTTATCGAACGTCTCAAAGCACTCCGCATAGAAACGGAAGATGTGGCTTCAGAGGTGGAAAATTTGACGCATTCCATGCATTTTGATAAAAGTAAATTGCACGAATTACAAGATCGCCAAAGTGTCATTTATTCCTTGCTCAAAAAATACAATTTTGTTTCAGCCAAAGATTTGTTGGATGAAGCCGCCGATTTGCAAAGTAAAATTGACGCTGCTTCTTACTCCGAAGAAAATATAGAGGCAATGCGCAAGAAAAAAGAAGTGCTGCACAAAACGCTCACAGATCAAGCACTTCAACTTAGTAAATTCCGTAAAAAAGCAGCCCCCATTTTAGTCAAACAAATTGTTGATTTGTTGTCGCAACTTAAAATGCCAAAGGCCAGAGTAGAAGTAGATTTGTGTTTTTCAAATACAGCTGCTTTTGGTGAAGGCGGACAAGATAAACCCATATTGATGTTTTCGGCCAATCCTGGTGAAGACATGAAAGCCATAGAAGACGCTGCTTCTGGCGGAGAACTTTCACGTGTGATGCTAGCGGTTAAGAGCTGTATGGTACAGCACTTCACTTTGCCTACGATTATTTTCGATGAAATTGACACCGGCGTTTCTGGTGAAGTTGCTCACAAAATGGGTTTGGTTTTGCAGGAAATGGGCAAAAGTATGCAGGTCATTGCGATTTCGCATTTACCTCAAATCGCGTCAAAGGCGCAACAACATTATCGCGTAGAAAAAACTGTAGTTGGAGGGGCGACAGCTTCAAAAGTTTATTTGCTCAACAAAGAGCAGCGCATCGAAGAGATTGCGCAAATGCTGAGCGGTGATAAACTCACTAAAAAATCATTGGAAAACGCTAAGGAATTGTTGGGTTTGGTTTAGAGTTTGATCAAGGTCAAATTGTTACCGTCAAACACCGCGTAATGTGGATTGGTAAGCCATTCTCCTAGATTGATGTAACGTGATTTTTGATTGCTTAGCACAATGTCAAGCGGCAAGTGGCGGTGTCCGAAAACAAAATAATCGTAGGGTTTGTCCTGCAGTTTTTCATTGCTGTACACGGCTAAAAATTCGTTGTCGTCGCCGAGGTAAATTTTGTCTTTAATGGTGTTGGCTTTTCTGCTTTTGCCCGACCAGAAGTTGGCGAGTCCAATACCCAAGTTGGGGTGAATGCGCGCAAACAACCACTGACACGTTTTACTTGCAAATATTTTCTTGATGATTTTATAGCCATGATCGCCTGGGCCTAAACCATCGCCGTGTCCAATTAAAAATGTTTTTCCGTTGAATGTGCGTTCAATTGGATGACGGTGCAAACTGGCTCCAATTTCATTAGGTAGGTAGCCGAAAATCCACATATCGTGGTTGCCTGTGAACAAATGAAGTTGAATTCCGCTATCAGACAATTCCGCCAATTTCCCTAGCAAGCGCACATATCCTTTAGGCACCACGTGTTTGTATTCGAACCAAAAATCAAAGATATCACCCACCAAAAATATTTCAGTAGCATGGTCTTTAATGGAGTCGAGAAAGGCAACTATTTTTTTTTCGCGCACCATACTTTCTGCATGAGAGGGCACGCCGAGGTGGAAATCGGAAAGAAAATATATTTTATTTTTTGTTGTCATCACAAGTTTTTAAATCTGTCGAGCAGGTTCAGTTTGTTGAAGTTCAGCAAAAATCGAATCTTTTGGAAGTAGTTGTAGGTATAGGCCGACGCTTCATAAGAAGCAGTGAGTTCTGTGGACATAAAAAGTGGCAGGTAAATTTCAGCAACATCTTTAATGAGCGTAATTTGTATTCCTCCGTCATAATAGAAAGAAGCGACGCCGGCATCTAAAATATTATTTGAGGTTCCAATATCGCCAAAAACAGATAGGAATTTGATGGGCAAATCATAGGTTACGCTAGCGGTAGTCATCCACTGACTGCCTCTAATGTCGTTACCGTATAAGCCGAATTTGAGTCCGCCGTCGGTCGTGTAAATTTGCTGTGCCAAAAGGCGGTTAGAGTTGTATTCATTTCTAGCAAGCAATATATTGTCGTACAAGTAATCTTCTTCTCGCTGTCCGCGTAAAATAAACTGTTGGTTGATTACTTTTGTTTCTTGTAAAAATTTACCGGCAAAAAGTCGCAGTTTAAATTCCCTTCCTTTTTTGTCAACTTTATAGCGAAAATCTGCAGTGGCACTTATTTTAGAGAAATCACTCCCCGTTTGCCAAAGTGCTGAAATTACAAAGGAGTTCGTAGCGGTTTTTTTAACACAGCTAATTTTGTTTTCAAAGTAGTTGTTCCAATCGTTTTGCACATCCACGAATTCATTGTTGATGCGTACCATTCTGCTCACCAATTCAGTGCTATAAGGAGAATTGGCATAAGCCTTAGCAAACTTGAAACGGATCGAAGGCTCTAATTTTTGAAAGCGAAAACTTTGTCCTTTGTATTCGCCCATACTGTATTGTTTGCCTGAAATGCCAACTTCTATTCCGCTTAAAAAAGGAAGAGGCTTTCTGATGAAGTAGCTTATTTGCGCGTCACCATTGATTAATCTGTTGTGAAAGGAATACGTGGGGTTAAGCCAGAAACGTGTGTTTTTTAGCGGAAACTGGTAGTTGTGTATTGCAAGTCCCAACATCCATCGATCGTGTTCATTGTATGCAACTGTTGGTACGTAATAAATGTCGTTGTATTTTGTATTTTCAATACTGGTCAAAAAAGAGAGGCGCGGTGCTTCGGTGTTGCGCAATAAACCTTTGGTTCTAATAATGTTGTTTGATCTATTGCTTTCGGGCATGCTGTGTTCGCCATCAATGGCAATAGAAGTATATGTTCCGAAAGGAATATTGAGTTTTTGACTGCGTTTGAATCCATTGAACCATGCTCGGTACACGATGCTGTCGCCTATAAAGCAGGTGAGGTTTAATGGGCCAGCAATCTGTCCAGTATTCACTACTGTTACCGCAATAGAATCTTTACTGTTTTCAGTTTGCACAATTTGATAGTCGAGTGTTTTGTTGCTTTCGATAAGGTCTTTGAAAAACCAAGAAAGATCTTGGTTGCAATTTTCAGTAAAAATGTTTTGCAGATCAGCAGGTTGGGGATGTTTAAATTGCCATTTATTGAAATACATTTTCATGCAGTAATCAAATTTTTCTTTTCCAAGGTAGTTGAACAGGTAGTAGAAGATCGCCGCTGATTTTGAGTAGACCATCGCTCCATAATTACTGTTACTGAATTCTTCAGAGGAGATGTTAAGAGCTTGGTCTTCTCCTTTTAATACTGCATGTAAATAGGTGAGGTAGTACAATTCAAATTGAGCAGGATCATTGCTGCCTAAAAATTTGTGCAGCGCTCCAACCAACATTTCAGTGAGTGTGTTGTTCGGATATTTCTCTTGCATATAGCGCAATTCATTAAAGGAGTTGATGCCTTCATCCATCCATGCATAGCGGCGTTCGTTGCTTCCCAAAATACCGTAAAACCAGTTGTGTCCCACCTCATGCATAATGACTTGTTCCAGTTGCACATCGTCGTGTGCTTCGCCAATCACTGTTATGTTGGGATATTCCATTCCACTGCCTGCTGATAATGATCCATCAACTGCTGTCACATGATTGTATGGATATTCACCGTTCCACAAGGAGTAATAATAAGTGGCATCGTGCAAATAAGAGGGTGCTTTTTGCCAAAAAAATGCTTCGGCATCGGTGAAAAGTGCCCATGTATCGACTTTTCTTTGCGATTGGGGAAGTAGTACTTCTCCTTTCAATACATTGAAATCTTTGTTGGCAAACCATGCAAAGTCGTGTACATTTTGTTGAAAATAACGCAAGGTTTTGAAACGTGAACTCGATGCGGTGCGCGTGGTGTCGTTGGTTCGGTTGAACACTTTTGTCCATTTTTCAGCCTTTCCTTGGTCTATTTTTTCTAGTGTTTGTTTGGCTTTGTACAAAAGCCATTCTTTTTCTTTTTCGCCTGATTCCCCTTGTAAATCGCCTGTTGCGCCGACCACGTAATTTTCAGGCAAAGTAATGCGCACATCGAAAGTGCCGTACTCTGAATAAAATTCGCCTTGGTTCAAGTAGGCAAGAGGGTGCCATCCCTGAGCATCGTATACGGCTGGTTTGGGATACCATTGTGTAATTTGATAACTCTGTGAAATGTGTCCTAAGCGCGAATAAATTCCCAGTGGTATCTTTACGCGGAAAGGTGTGCTGATGGATATTTTTTGCCCAGGCAATAAAGCTTGTGCGAGTTCAACTTTGGCGATGTCAATGTGGTGCTCGAAGTAGCTCCATTTCACTGGCTCATTGTTTATTTTGAACGACAAACTGTCGATGTAGCCTTTTTCTTCTTTAGTTGCGTAATGAAAATTAGTTTTATCGAGCACAAGTAATTGCTTACCTAATTCTGTGCCTTCATTTTTATAGGCATTTGGCCATAAATGAATGAAAATATGATGTAAGGTGTCGGGACTGTTGTTGCTGTATTCAATTTGAATAATTCCTTGCAGCAGGTGTTTTTGGTCGTCGAGTTTAACGTCAATGCTATAGTTGACTTCTTGTTGCCAGTAGGCAAAAGTCATTTGTGGCAAGCAGCAAAGAAAAGAGAAGAATAACAGACGTGATGCGCTATTTACCATCTTTCTATTTTGCAAAAACTTCATTCAATTTAGCCAGCAATGCTTCACCGCGTAAATCGACTGCGATGATTTTCCCTTCTTTGTCGATCAATAAAGTTTTGGGAATTCCAGTGACATCATAAGTTTTTGATGCGTCACCATTTTGTGATTCCAAAACATGATTCCAAGGCAACTGGTATTGTTCGATGCCATTTTTCCAAGTATTCACGTCTTTATCGAGTGATATGCTGAAAATTTCAAACCCTTTGCTTTGATAAGTGCTGTAAGCTTGTTGCAAGAAGGGGAATTCTTTGCGGCACGGACCGCACCAGGTTGCCCAAAAATCAATCAATACAATTTTTCCGCGGAAGCTATAAAGCGACAATTCTTTGCCTTCAGGCGAGGTGAGTGCTATGTTTGGTGCAATGCCTCCCACATTTAAGGCCATTTCTTTTTTACTTTTCTCTATGAAATCCAGCACATAAGGTTGATTTGGATAGGTAGCATTCAAAGTTGTCATTAGTTTGGCAATGAGTTCTTTGTTTTTTTCTTTGTCGATGTTTTGCATTGCAATTAAACTGCCGAGATTGTCAGGGTTGGCAAGCACAAAATCATGCGAATATTGTTCAAATGAAGTCATGAGGTTGATGTACTTCTTTTGCATGTCATCAAAAATCAAATGTCCTTTATTTTCGGCTTGTGCAGCTTGGTAAATTTGATTGATTGAATCCTTTGAGGTACCAAACGCAATAAATTTGCTCAGGTAATCTCTGAATTTTTCAGACTTTGGATTCCCCTTTATTTTAAAAGAATGAATAAGGTCGTTGGCGTCGGCACTAATCTCTAACTTGTCGTTTGGGTGAATCAACACCTGTACCCAAATGTTTTTGTTTTGCAGACGAAAGCGGTAAAACCAAGCAGTGTCTGACTGGTGTTTGAAAGTAAATTTACCGTCCTTGGCCAGTTCAACAGTATCAATGGGTTCAATTTTGTTGAGCGTTAATTTCTCCACGATGAGAAAATCGCCCCCCCCGTTTTTAATAACACCGCTTACATTTTGGTTGGTCACTACCTTCGGAGATACGAGACCACAACTCACAATTGCGAGTAGAACTGGGGTTAATATGAATTTGCGAAAGGTGCGCAAGGTTGAAATGCTGATTTTAGCCATGGTACTTTTTTGTATTACCTTACAAAAATAGCAACATAGCTGGGTACAAAAAGGAAATAGAGAGATTTATTTTGGAAGACCTTGATTTTGAGGAAGGGGGCTTTGGTTGAAATTTGGAAGGGTGCGACACAAAATGCCTGCATTTCTGTTCTTGTGGCCAGGCATTGACAATGGTCACTTTGCATACTGATGGTCATCAACAGTGTACTTCTGTATTAGTTAAATAATAACGAATATGGTATTTTTGCCAACAGCAGTTCTGACGCTCTCGCGTAAAATGAGACAGAAACCTGCATTTTGTGTAAAAAAGGAAAAATTATGAAAAGCAAATCATCTTCAATTGTGATAAAGTTGTTTATTCTGTTTTTCATTTTCGCTGCATTGTACTTTGGTAAAAGCATTTTAGTGCCCTTCACCATCGCTGCTGTTTTGGCGACGGTTTTTTTGCCTTTTTGCCGTTCGATGGAGCGGAAGAGAATGCCAAAAGCATTTGCTGCTTTTACCAGTATATTGATTTTGCTTTTGTTGTTGTTTGTGATAGGATGGGTTGTTTCATGGCAAGTCTCCGCGCTGACCAGCGACATGGCGCTGATCAAGCAAAAAGCTATTTCTATTGTGGACCAGGTGCAGAATTTTATGCTGACGCATATTGGTGTCTCGGTGGATACACAGTGGCATTTGATTAAAGAGCAGCAGTCTGCGCTTGGCGGACTACTGCCGTCGATTGCCGGATCTTTTTTGTATTTGTTTATCGATATTCTGTTTACACTCGCCTATGTGTTTTTTCTATTGTATTACAGGTCGCATATTAAGAAATTTATTTTGCAGCTCGTATTGCCAGAACAGCGCGCTGAAACACAAGTTGTTTTGAATAGTGTTACTTGGGTGTCGAGTCAATATTTGCTGGGCTTGGGAAAAATGATTGTGTGCTTATGGGTGATGTATGGTATTGGTTTTGGACTTATGGGCGTTGAGAATGCGCTGTTTTTTGCCATTCTTTGCGGCTTGCTTGAAATTGTGCCTTTTGTAGGAAATCTCACGGGAACAGTTATTACTTTGTTGTCTTGTACTGTGCATGGCGCTGAATTTCCCATGCTTATAGGGGTTTCTGCCACGTACGGTGTGGTTCAGTTTGTGCAAGGATGGTTGCTAGAACCCTTAATTGTGGGGCCTCAAGTTAAAATCAATCCATTGTTCACGATAATTGCATTGGTTTTGGGTGAATTGGTATGGGGTATTCCCGGTGTTGTGTTAGCAATACCAATTACAGCGATGGTTAAAATTGTATGCGATCATGTTGATGGCTTAAAACCCTATGGTTTTTTGATGGGTGATGTTGATAGCAAGAAAGTAGAGTTATTGAAAACGGAATAAATTACACAATTGTGTTTCTTTTTTGAAGGAAAAAGTGTCGAAGCTTTTTGGTTTATCCTGGGCTGCTGAGTTCTTCTCCCTGCTTGTTTTGCTCCTCTAATGACCAACTGTCGGTTACAGTTGTTTCTAACCATACTTTTCCTGATTTTCGAAAAACCTGCACGCCCAATCCGTACTTTTCACCAAAGGTTTGTTCTAATTCATTGACCGTTGTGTTGGGCGTTATGTTAATGCTGCCTCTGTTGTGTATACTTCGGCATTCGTTGAGTGTTTTGTTGCCGTGCTTCAAAAACTTTTTTGCCGACACGCAACCTGGTTGATGCGTTCTTGAAAAAAAATCAATTTTCAGGTAAGGAAACAGATGGTTGAATTCTTCCTGAATATCAAAGATCTTTCTGTTGTCGTCAATGCTCATTTTCATCTATGTTAAATTTGTGGCTAGATGAGGTAAATTTACTACAATCGCTTGCGCACTTGAATGAGCGCGGTTAGATTGATTTGTGATAAAAATCAGTTCTTCATTTTTGCGAGTTTTTCATACTCGCGAACAACGATGGTACTGCCTTTGATTTCAATTAATCCTTCGTCTTTAAAATCGGACAGTGTGCGAATGGTCGTTTCTGTAGCAGTTCCGGCTAAGTTCGCAAGGTCTTCACGGGGCATATTCATGCTGAAGTTTTTGTCTCCTTCCTTTTGATAGCGTTTGCAGAGCATGACCAATGCTTCAGCAACTCTTTTGCGTACTGAGTTGTAGGCAAGTTGCAACAGTTGCTCTTCTTTTTCTTCGAGATTGTCAGAAATCATTTTGATGAATTTTCTTGAAATCTCTGCGTTCTTATAAATTAATGTGAAGAATTGTTCTTTTGGAATCATACATACCTCCGCGTCTTCGAGTGCACTTGCGGAATCAGAATATTTGCTTTCTTCCAGTAGGGCTAGGTAACCAAAAAAGTCACCTTCTTTATACAAACCTGTAATAAATTCTTTGCCTTGGTCATTGGTTCGAAAGGTTTTTATTTTGCCTTTGTTGATGAAGAAAATTCCTTTTGGATAATTGCCTTCAAAATATATGCTGTCTTTTTTCTTCAGCGTGCGCACTTCATTTTCTTCGGATAATTTTTTGAGGTCTTCAAATTCTTTGGCTCCATCTAAAAATTCATTGAGCCCTTCTTTATTTTTGGCGTATTCCGTTTTGGTGATTTCTGATTTTCGCAAACGACTTTCGATAGCGCTCAAAAGATCAGTACTGTCGAAAGGTTTGGTGAGGTAGTCATCAGCGCCCATGTCCATGCCTTTTCTTAGTTCGCTTCGTTCTGCTTTAGCGGTTAAAAAGATAAAGGGTATGGTGGCTGTTTCGCTGTTTTTTGAAAGCATGTGCAATACTCCGTATCCGTCGAGCGTGGGCATCATGATGTCGCAAATAATCAAATCAGGTTTTGCACTCAACGCCAATTCAACGCCTTCCTTTCCGTTTTTTGCAGTGATGACTTCATAGTTGGCCAAGATCAAGATTTCGGCAGTATTTTCTCTAACATCTATGTTGTCTTCGATCAATAATATCTTTTTCATACTCTTTTTCTTTAACGATAAGGTCTCTTATTCGGTGTGCTATTGTGGCAGGATAACTGTAAAGGTTGATCCTTTGTTTTCTTCACTATTGAAACCAATAGATCCGTTCATCAATTCCGCATAGCGTGCAACAATGTTTAGTCCGAGGCCAGTGCCCTGAATGTGCGTGGCGTTGTGGCCTCTAAAAAATCTTTCAAATAAATTTTTCTGATCTTCTTTTGAAATGCCTATCCCTTGATCAATGACAAGTATTTTCACCGTCAAATTACTCACTTCAGAACGCACCTGTATGTTGGTACTTTCAGGAGAAAATTTAATGGCATTGGAAATTAAGTTGAACAAAATGTTTTTTAAGAAACGTTTGTCGAGTGTAGCATTTTCTTTTCCAATGTGTGCATGTGTTATGTTGTTGGTGCTGGTGAGCTGTTGCATTTCGCTTACTGTTTCCGCTACGAATGCGGACAGATTCATTTCTTCAGGCATGTTTTCCAATTTACCTTCTTCCAATTTACTCACCGACAAAAAATCATTCAAAATATCAGTGAGATTATTGATCGAGTTTTTGATTTTGGCAACGTGCTTGTCTTGATTTTTTTTGTCGTTTTGTTCACCGTAAATGGTAACTAATGAAAGCGATGACAGCATAGTAGTAAGCGGTGTGCGGAACTCATGCGAAGCCATCGATACAAAACGTGATTTCAATTCGTTAAGCACCTTTTCAGTATTGAGCGCCTCGTGTAAGTCTTTTTTTGTTTTTTCCAATTCCTCAATGGCTTCCTCTAAAATCAACGTTCTGTTTTTGACCTGTTTTTCGAGTTCTACTGAATAATTTTTTAGTTTTTCTTCGGCCTGCTTTCGCACAGTGATGTCCACAATAAATGCAATGACAAATTTTTCTTCATCGTTAGAGAAGGGACTTAAACTAATTTCCACTGGAAATTCTTCGCCGTTTTTTTTGAGTCCCGAAAGATTCATTCCAGCGCCCATTGATCTAGCGTGAGGGTCTCCGTGAAATTTATCGCGGTGCTGAACGTGTTTTTCCGTTAGACGTTTTGGAATGAGTACTTCAATTTTTTGGCCCAGTAATTCTTTTTCAGCATAGCCAAATAGTTTTTCTGCGCTTGGATTGATGCGCGTGATTTCCGCTTTGCTGTTGGTTACTAAAATACCTTCTGTTGCATGCTGAAAAAGTGCGTCGATACTTTCTTTACCTTCCATTTTGTCTTTTAATGAATTCTTCATTGCTAAATTAACCAATTAAAAGATAAAGATTGTGTGTGCTGCGGAACGATTAATTGTTTTCTTCTTTTCGCTTACTGCTAACCAAAGATTTGATAGCGCTTGAAAGTGCAAATATTGCAAGAATGACAACAACCGTCAGTATACCTAAAATGTAATAATGTATTGTTTGCATAAAACTTTATTTAGATGAGCTCATTGATAACAAAATGGCAGCCAATGATCCGCCTACTGTCAATAAAAACATTGCCATTGTAAACAATGGCTTTGCGATGTCAATTTGCATGTAAGCAAAACGAAAAGGCCCTAGAATAACAACTGTTGCGATAATAAGGGCATAGATTTTATTTTTTTGCATGAGGTTTAATTTTACTCAAAGATCATTTTTAAGACCATTGTTACAAATGAAGTCCATCATATCAAAATATGAGGGTGCTCATATTTTTGAACTGCGGTCCAACTATTTTTGATCAATGAAAGATATTACCGTTCAATTTTTAGGTGCTGCAGGCACGGTTACAGGTTCAAAATATTTAGTAGAAACAGCCGACAAAAAGATTTTGATTGACTGCGGATTGTTCCAAGGCGTTAAAAAATTGAGACAATTGAATTGGGATCCCATGCCTGTTGATGCCCGCGAGATTGATTGTGTATTGTTGACTCATGGTCATTTGGACCATTGTGGCTATTTGCCTCGTCTGGTGGATTTGGGTTTTAGCAAAAGGATAATAGGTACAGCGCCAACTTTGGAAATTGCGGAAATAATTTTGCGTGACAGTGCTAAAATACAAGAAGAAGATGCTGATAGGGCCAATCGAAATGGTTTTTCAAAACACCATCCAGCTAAAGCGTTGTACACTGTTGATGATGTGGAAACGATGCTAACACAATTTAAATCAGTAGATGAAGATCAGTGGATAGACCTAGCGCCCCGTATTAAAGCTCGATTTACATATGTTGGCCATATATTGGGCGCCACTTGTATTGAATTGGAGGTGCTCGGTAAAATATTAGTGTTTTCAGGTGATTTGGGACGGCAAGATGACTTCATGATGTTTCCGCCAAAAACACCTCCTCGCGCTGATTTTTTGTTTGTAGAAAGTACCTATGGAGATAGATTGCATCCCAAAGAAAATATAAAAGAGCGATTGCGCGAAGTCGTCAATCAAACGATGAAGCAGGGTGGTACCTTGATTATTCCAAGTTTTGCAGTGGAACGCACACAACTATTGATGTATTTATTGTGGCAAATGAAAATGAACAAAGAGATCCCTGAAGTGTTAATGATTATGGACAGTCCGATGGGAGCCAATGTATTGAAGGTTTTTCAAAACCACAAAAAATGGCACCGGCTTTCAGCAAAAGATTGCAACGATATGTGTGCCTCCTTTAAAATGACTAAAGATTACAAAGAGAGCATGGCGTTTATTGAAGATGAAAGCGCAAAAATTGTTATTGCTGGAAGCGGAATGTTAACAGGGGGAAGGGTGATCGCCTATTTGCAGCACTATATTTCCGATCCGAAAACTACGGTGTTGATAGCGGGTTTTCAGGCTGAAGGTACAAGAGGTCGCCAACTTTTAAAGGGGGCTTCAGAAATAAAAATGTACGGAAAATACTACGAAGTGAAAGCCCGGATTGAAGAGATTCGTGGCTTGAGCGGGCACGCTGATCAGCAAGGTATTTTAGACTGGATGTCGAAATTGAAAAACAAACCAGATCATATTTTTATTGTTCACGGCGAAGCACATTCTGCAGATGCACTGCGCAGTAAAATAGAAAGCACGTTAAAGTGGGACTGCCATATTCCTGAGTTGTGGGAAATTGATGAACTTTGAGATGGCGCCGAAAAGTAGAGGATAGCTGTTTTATAGATGACTACGCAGTACTTATCTTTTGTTACACCGCTTTGCTAAAAGTATCCTTTTCGGGAATTTTTCTCCAATAGCGCAAGTCCATGGCGAGACAAATATTCCGCAAAAATATTTTGCCTTTTTCACTAACGCTAAAAGAGTTGTGCTGCAAATCAATGAGGCCGTCGTGAGCCAATTCGTGTAAACGTTTAATAACACCGTTTTCACGCAAAAACACCAGTTCTTCATGCAGCCATTCTGTTTTGTAATGACACATGATGTTCAAAATGTGTCGACGAATAAATAAGTCTTCTTCCGACAAATGATGGCCATTTACCACAGGTAATTGGCCTAAAGAAACTGCCTCCTGATAGCTTTCTACATCTTTGATGTTTTGTGCAAATGAGGTCCAAGTGTCGCCAATGGCCGACACACCTAAACCTACTAATAATTTGTTTTGACCTTCGGTGTAGCCCATGAAATTGCGGTGCAAACGACCTTCGCTTTCGGCGACAAAAAGTTCGTCATGAGGTAGTGCAAAATGATCCATTCCTATTTCGCAGTATGCGGCGTTGTTGAGTAGGTCTCGTCCTTTCTCGTACAAAGAGCGCTTGTATTCCTTCGACGGTAAGTCGTTTTCGTTATAGCGTCGTTGACCCGGGCGCTTCCATGGGACATGCGCATAGCTGTAAAATGAAATTCTGTCGGGAGCTAGCGCGATTACTTTTTTGAATGTTTCGCTCACGCTTTCCAGTGTTTGGAAAGGGAGACCGTAAATTACATCGTAACTGATAGAAGTGTAGCCCAAAGTGCGCGCAAGTGAGGTTACCTGCTGCACCTCTTCAAATGTTTGGTGGCGGTGAATGGCTTCTTGAACGATAGGGTCAAAATCCTGAATACCTAAACTTAATCTTCTAAAACCTAAATTGTAAAGCACTTCTAAATGCGCTGCGCTAGTATTTGCAGGGTGTGCTTCAAAACTAAATTTTGGATCGTTGATGGTTTCACTTCCTTCTAAAATTCCTGAAATTAATTTTTTTAAATTTTCAGGCGAGAAGAAAGTCGGCGTGCCGCCGCCCAAATGCAATTCTTTTATGCGTGCTGGTTTTTTAAATACAGCCTTATATAAATTCCATTCGCTAAGCACAGCATCGATGTAAGGCGATTCAACTTTGTGATTCACGGTGATGCGTGTGTTGCAGCCACAATAAGTACACAAGCTTTCGCAAAAGGGAAGATGGATGTACAAACTGATGCCACTGCTGTCGTTGCTTTCATCAAATGTGATTTTGACTTGCTTTTTGTAGTCGTCGGCTGAGCTGTTGTTTTCCCAGTAGGGCACCGTTGGATAACTGGTGTATCGCGGGCACGCAATGTCGTATTTATCGATCAGTGTTTTCATTTTTTTGCACTTTTGACAAGACAACAATTCATCGTTTTTGTTTTTTCTTCAAAATGCGGACTCACGTATGGAATTCCCAAATTCATTCCGCGCAACACAAAGAGTA
>CANFBW010000038.1 GCA_947444925.1 Flavobacteriales bacterium
CAAAAAAAAGAAAGAAAATGATGTGTCATACACACGCGCAGGTTCCAATGCCTACCTCAACTCTAGCATGGGCGTAATGGGTATTAGCCACCTTTTATTTCTCAACGAAAAAACGCACATGCGCACTGTTGTTGCTGCCTCTGGAACAGGACAAGTAGTAAGTACTGACTCCCTCGATCAAGACAAACTTCATCCAGGCAATGTTTACAACGACAATTCCTCCGAAATAAAATATTCTCTCAACTGGTATATCAACACTAAGTTTTCATCGCGCAACTCTTGGAAAACAGGTTTCATTGCCGACTTGTACAGCGTGAATTATTCTGAACACTTTCTTAGCAAAAACACTTGGTACACCGGCTTCGATTTTAGAGGGCAAACACTTTTACTGCAAGGATATTCACAGTGGCAACACAAATTCACCGACCGCTTGAAACTCAATGCCGGACTACACTATCAAACACTAACACTCAACTCCGCTTGGGCGCTCGAACCACGAGCTGGACTAAGTTGGGATGTCACCAAAAAACAATCCATCACCCTCGCCAGTGGGATGCATTCACAAATTCAGCCCTTCAGCATCTACCTTATTGAAACAACAATGCCCGACAAATCAACGCAACGCAGCAATCAAAACTTAGGTTTCACCAAAAGCAACCACCTTGTATTGGGCTACAACCACAGCATCAGCGCAACAACGCGCATGAAAATAGAAAGCTATTACCAACAAGTTTACAATACGCCTGTGCAAAACAATTCGTATTTCAGCTTGGCCAATTTTGGCTCTGACTTCGCCTTTCCACGTGTTGATAGCCTTGTCAATAAAGGAACAGGCAGAAACTACGGTTTAGAATTCACCTTAGAACGCGCATTCAACAAAGGTTTTTATTACCTCTTCAGCGGATCGCTTTACGACTCTAAATACGTGGGCGGTGACGGCATTGAACACAACACTGCCTTCAACGGAAATTATGCCCTAAATGCATTGAGTGGTTTTGAATTCAACTTAGGCAAAAAAGTGGTGCTGCAAGTTGACGCTAAAATTACTTATGCCGGAGGCAAACGCTACATTGATATTCTGCTCGATCCCTCCATATTGGCTGGCCGCGCCGTATACGATGTCAACAATATTTACACCCACAAATTTCACGACTATTTTCGCGCCGACCTAAAAGCCAGTTTGCGCGTCAACCACAAAAAATTCACGGAAGAAATCAACTTCAACATTCAAAATATTTTCAATACACAAAACGTATTTCAACAGCTGTACGACAACATAGCAAAGGTTGTCAAAACAGAATATCAATTGGGCTTGTTTCCAGTAGCATCGTACAAAATTTTGTTTTAAAACGAAGATTCCTCTGTTCATAACTTCTACTGCTCCTGCCACACGATGTCATTACTTTTTATATTTTTATTAGCATGAGTAAAAATAAAAAGAATATCAGTTCAGGATCCCTCACCAACTCGGTGTTATCGCTGTTTTATAAAGCCGGAGAAAACGAACTGAGCCACAAACAAATTACAAAAGATTTGCGCCTCACCAAAAAAGAAGACCAGCGATTGGTGTTGAACATTCTATTTGATTTAGTAGACAAAGGAAGCATTAAAGAAATTCACCGTGGCAAATTTATACTTGGCGCCCCAAAAGAAGCAAATGGACAAGGCCTCATTGGTCGCGCTGATTTTACCGCATCGGGTTCTGCATACATCATCATTGAAGGCAATAATGAAGACATATACATTCCACAAAAATACACGGCTGATGCACTGCACCAAGACACCGTGCGAGTAGAGATTATTCCGGGACGCGGCAAAAAACAAGAAGGAAAAATCGTTGAAGTAATAGCGCGCAAAAGAGTTGATTTTATTGGCACCGTTGAGCTTGTAAAAGACTTTGGTTTTGTGCTACCCGACAACCAAAAAGTGCATGTTGATTTTTATATCCCCGCATCAAAATTAAACAACGCAAAAGCGGGGCAAAAAGTCATCGTTAAAATGCTCGACTGGCCGAAAGGAGCTAAAAATCCAAATGGCGCAATCGTTGAAGTATTAGGAAACGCAGGCGACAATGATGTTGAAATGCACGCCATCTTGTTTCAATATGGCTTACCGTCTAAGTTCCCTAAAGAAGTAGAAGAATACGCAGAACGCATTCCCGACCAAATTACGCCCGCTGAAATCGCCAAAAGACGCGACTTCCGAAAGGTAACCACCTTTACCATTGACCCGCACGACGCAAAGGATTTTGACGATGCGTTGTCTATCCAAAAATTAGACAACGGAAATTGGGAAATTGGCGTGCACATCGCTGACGTTTCACATTACGTTCACCCTGGTTCAATTCTCGACAAAGAAGCATACGACCGCGCAACCTCGGTGTACTTGGTAGATCGCGTAGTGCCAATGCTTCCTGAAAAATTATCAAACGGCGTTTGCTCACTTCGCCAGCACGAAGAAAAATTATGCTTTTCATGTGTGTTCGAAATCACCGACAGCGCCGAAGTAGTCAATCGCTGGATTGGTAGAACTGTCATCTATTCTGACCGTCGCTTCAGCTACGAAGAAGCCCAACAGGTTATTGAAACCGGAGAAGGCGATATGAAGGAAGAAATTTTAACTTTCGACCGCCTAGCTAAAATATTGCGTAAAGCGCGAATGAAAGACGGTGCCATCAGCTTCGACAAAATGGAAGTGAAATTTCACCTCGACGACCAGGGGGTGCCCACTGGAATCTATTTTAAAGAATCAAAAGACGCCAATAAACTCATTGAAGAATTCATGTTGCTTGCCAACAAACACGTTGCACTATTTGCTGGTAAAGACCAAAAACCACCCAAAACTTTTGTTTACCGCGTGCACGACTTGCCGGCAATGGAAAAATTCAAAGTATTTTCAGGCTTCGTGAAACAATTCGGATACGAACTCAATGCGCAAACACCGCGTCAAGTAGGGCATGCCATCAACAAAATGTTGGCCGATGCTAAAAATCAAAACTACGGATCAATGCTTGAAACCCTTGCCATACGCACCATGGCAAAGGCCGAATATTCTACCGATAATATTGGTCACTACGGCTTGGCTTTCGACCACTACTCGCATTTTACTTCGCCCATTCGTCGTTACCCCGATGTTATTGCCCACCGCCTCTTACAACAATATCTTGACGGCGGACCATCAGGAAACAAAGAAACATACGAAGAACAATGTGTGCACTGTTCAGAAAGAGAGCGCCTCGCAGCTGAAGCGGAACGCGATTCCACAAAATACAAACAAGTAGAATACCTCAAAACACATTTGGGAGAAACCTTTGAAGCGGTTATTTCTGGCGTAACAGAATGGGGCTTGTATTGCGAGATCATTGAAAACAAATGTGAAGGCATGGTGTCCGTTAAAAGCATGTTTGGAGACTCCTGGTCACACGATGCCGACAATTACCGACTCGTTGGTCGCAGCACCGGTAAAGTGTATCAGTTTGGCGATAAAATCAAAATTAAAGTGATGGCCGCCAACTTGGTTAAAAAACAATTGGACTTTGCCTTAGCGACTGAAGAAGACGAAGCGTAAAAAGTACAGCTTTGAATATTCTACGGACAGCGAAATTAAAAGGGATTGTGCTTTAGATTAAGCAAGCTTCAGCGCAAAATATATTACGTCAAGCGCACAAATCAGCAAGAAAAACACGAGTGCAGGAATATGCCATTTTTTCTTTTCTGCCTTGTATTTCTTTACAATATCAGAAATAATGAAAAGCATGGCTACCAACAATAGCAGATCAAAAAGATGATTTTCAAGAAGACCACTCGTTAAAAAAATTAGAAGCGTTACAACACCTGCTACCGCAAAAAACCACGATGCTCCTTTAACTAAACTCGCTTTGTTCATTATACGAAATTAAGGCGTTTCATTAAATCGTCTTTGTATGATCCTCCAATAGAAATAGGGTTTTCATTTCCTTCAAGATACAATACACCTTGGGATTGTTCTAACGAAACAATGCGGTCAACACGCACAATAAACGAGCGGTGCACGCGCACAAATTGACTCGCAGGCAACTTTTGTTCAATGTCTTTGGTGGTGGCGTGTAGCGTAAATTCTTCCTTACTCGTGTGAAAAACAACATAGTCCTTTAGTGCTTCAACGTAGTACAAATCGGTCATTTTTATTTTTACCAATTTTGATTTCACGCGAATAAAAATGAAGTCGGGCGATGTTTTTTCGTCTAAAATCGCTGAATATACTTTTACCTCTTTCTTCAGCTCTGATGTTTTCTTGTGTTTGTAAAGCGCCATTTCTATTGACGTGTGTAAATCAATTTCCTTAAATGGCTTTAAAATATAACCGTAAGGCTCCGTCACCTTGGCTTTAGAAAGCGTACTTTCATCAGCATAGGCTGTTAAATAAATGACTGGTAAATCGTATTCTTCCTTCACCATTTCGGCGGTGTCGATGCCACTCATTTTGCCCTTCAGCATGATGTCCATCAAAATAATATCTGGTCTGCTGTCTTTCAATATCTCCAAGGCTTTTTCACCCGATGACGCCGTTCCAATAACATTGTAGCCCATTTTTTGAAGACTCATTTGAATGTCCTTCGCTACAATGTTTTCGTCTTCTACTACCAATACGCTAATATTGCTCATACACTTCTCTAATTTGCTTTAAATTCAACAACAAAATTGGTCCCTCTTCCTTTCTCCAAAATAATCTCTCCATCAATTTGATCAGCCAATGTCACCACCAGCTGTAAGCCCAAGGAATCTGTTTCTTTGTAGTTGACCGTGGCAGGAAAACCCACCCCATCATCTTCAACTGCGAGAACATTTGTGCCATCCTCCTTGCGCTTCAAAGATACAAAAATGTTTCCCTTCTGATTGTCGGGAAAAGCGTATTTCAAAGAATTGGAAACCAACTCATTAACAATTAACCCCGTTGGTATTGCCGTATCGAGCGTTAATAAAACCGTATCAATATCATAGTTTAACGTCACCCGACCGCTCACTGAATAAGAATACAACAGATTAGAACACAAACTTTTTAAATAATCACCAAAATCAACATGCGAGAAATTCTTAGTTTGGTAAAGACTCTCGTGAATGAATGACATTGATTTAATGCGGTCTCTGCATTCTTTAAGCATCAATAGCGTATATGGATCTTTCACGTACGATCCTTGCAAATTAAGTATGCTTGAGATCACCTGGAGGTTGTTTTTTACACGATGATGCACTTCTTTCAAGAGCATTTCGCGTTCAGACAAGGTTTCTTTTAATTTCGACTCACTGATTTTGCGCTCGGCTATCTCGTTTTCTAAAAATGCTGTTGTTGCCTCGGCTATTTCTGCGCGCAATTTTTCTTCTGCCGCTTTTCTAGTGTTGGTAATGTCTTCAATAGTGCCCACTAAACCCGCAATTTCTTCATCAGAGCTGTACAACCAAGTGAACTGTGCCTTGATCCATTTGGTGACTTTATTCTTGTTGATAATGCGGTATTCAAAGGGCTTGTAATTTACTTCGCTGCGCGTGATGGGTTTGCCGGCCTCATTTTTTCCCTTGTCTTCGGGGTGTATCATACCGGTCCATTCTTTGCTAAATTGTATCTCATTTTTCAGCCCAGAAATTTCTTTCAATTTCTTGTTGATAAACACCACCTTACCACTTTTATCTGTTTGAAAAATGCCTACCGGTGCTGACGAAGCAAGTGTTTTATACCGCTCTTCACTTTCTCGCAAAGAGTTTTCGTATTTAATGCGTTCAGATATATCACGAGCATTGGCAATGAGTACGTTTTTACCAAAATAAGAGCCATGATGCAAAATTACCTCCATTGGAAAAACCTCGCCATTCATCGTTCTTCCCCACCAATCAAATTTTTGTTGCACTTTACCCCACGCTGATGCGAGATGTTCCTTCAACAACAGAAAATCATTTTGCTTTTCGTCACTCAATAATTTTAAAGTATTGCCAATGATTTCTTCCTTGCTCAACTGGTATTTATCAAGCGCCGATTTGTTTACATCAATGATGTATTCACTTTCATTGATGATGAAAATAAAATCGGAACTGGTATTGAAAACCTCAAAATAGCTGGTGATACTTTTGTTTTTAAATTCCTCCGCTTCTTTGCGTCGCGTGATGTCGCGAACAATAGCTTGCAACATTATTTCTCCATTAACAACAAAGGAATTCAAACTCACTTCAGTGTCAAATTGCTCGCCTTTGAATCTCAAAAATTTCCAATAAAAAAATTGGGATTTTCCATTTAAAGCGAGCAAAGTTAGATCGTAAAAATTTAAAATAGAGTCAGCGCCATCCGGTTGTTTTTCAGGCAAAAAATGGTACATGGGTCGACCCATAATTTCTTGTTGAATACAGCCAAACATCTCCAATGACTTTTCGTTGCAATCAACAACTTTGTTGTCTTTAATGATGAAAATAGCATCGTTTGCTTTTGAAAATAACATGCGGTGCTTTTCTTCGCTGATGCGCAATTGCTTTTCAATTTCAAGCTGGTCTACAGCACTGTTAAAAGATATTTTATTGTTTTTTTCCTTCATTTTTATTCTGCTCCTGTATCAGTTTAAGACCATTTATTTTATACTCCTCATCGTTTCTGAATGTAATTATTTTTTCAATTTCGCCAGCTTCATTGTAATAATTCCAATCTCCATTTTTCATTCCACCAACATAGAGGCCATCACATTTTAAATTACCTGAAGGATAATAATATTTATGTCTTCCCGCAGCATTTCCCATTTTAAAAGCACCTTCAAAACGTGTCTTTCCATTGTCGGTGTACGAGTGCTTCCATATCCCTTCTTTTAAATCTTCTTTGTATGCTCCCGTTTCCTTGTACGCCCCCATTTCATAAATCCAAAAACCTTCTTTTAAGCCTCCTGCAAATAATCCTTTTGAAATGACGCTACCATTTTCGGCATATTCGGTTAAAATACCTTCTTCTACTCCATTTTCAAAAGTCTCACTTCGCAAAATTTTACCTGAATTATAATACCATTTCCAATCACCAATGGCTTGTCCTTTATCATTGTAGGCACCGCTTTGCTCTATTTGTCCATTGTTGAAATAATAAATCCATGTTCCTGTTTTTACATCATTTTTATAATTGCCTAATACTTTTATTTGCTTGTTATCGTACAACTCATTCCATTCACCATTTTTATGTATTGTTAGCGATGCTAAACCCTCACTAATTTCTTCACCACCTTTAAAAAATTTTGTGGCAATAATTTTTCCCTCTTCATCAAAAAAACGTTGCGCACCTTCTTTTTTGTTGTTGAGATAGGCACCTGATGATTTTACTTTTTTATTTGGAAAGTACTCTTGGTGCATTTCAACTTGTGCTAACTCAGGGGCGTTTTCAACTTTAACTCCATTTTCATATTTACTAATTTCCTTTAGTTTTCCTGTATTATCATATGTTTTATAGTAACCATGCAACAATCCATTGCTATAACAACCTTCTGCTTTCAACACCTTGTTGTTGTAAAACCATTTCCAAACTCCTTCTTTTTTACCACTTACATTCGATGTATTAATGCTTTCTTTTTTCAATAAAACACCTTGTTTAAAAAGTGAAATTTCACTAATCAATGTATCTGCTATATCGCTGTATCTGTAGGAAAAGTCATCTTGTTTTCCATTATCAAAAAAATATTCGCTTTGCAATTTACCATTTGGATAGTACGTGTATGACCAGGCTTCTTTTAAATCATTTTTATAATATTCTTTAAACAGCAATACACTATCATTATAGGATTGCTTCCATCCATTTTTTTTCCCTTGATGGTACTCTATTGTCGTTTGTATCTTTCCTTGTTCATTGTAAAATATCCAAAGGCTGTCCAGTTCAAAATTACTGCGATTTCCTTCCGTACGTTTATTTCCATTTTCATAATAAGTGTACCAATAGCCATTTGGCTTGGCATCAATTAAAGTACCTTCGCTAGACTTCAATCCATTTGGATAATAAAAAGTTTTGAATTCACTTTGTGTTTGAGCAAAAGATAAGCGTAAAGCACAAAGCAAAACACTATTTAAAATCCAGTATTTCGTTATACATTTAACATTTTGCTGTTGCATTACAATCCTAATTTTTCAGAAATATCTAACATTCTAACAATAGGTTTCTTTGCCGCTTCAATCAACATTGGATCCATTTCAATTGCTGGTAGTTCATACTTTAAACAATTGTATAATTTTTCTAATGTATTCAGTTTCATATATGGACAATCATTGCAAGCACATGCATTATTTGGTGGTGCTGGAATAAAAGTTTTTTGAGGAGATGCCTTTTGCATTTGGTGAAGAATACCTGCTTCTGTTGCAACTATAAACTCCTGTCCATTATTATTGACTGAATAATTTAAAATACCTGTTGTAGATCCAATGTAATCGGCTATTTGTAGTATAGACGACTCGCACTCTGGGTGTGCTAGTAATTGTGCATTAGGATGCTTCTTTTTTAGTTGTATGATTTTTTCAAGAGAAAATATTTCATGCACCATACATGATCCATCCCACAATACCATTTCTCTACCTGTCTTTTTTACTAAATATGTTCCTAAATTTTTATCAGGAGCAAATATTATTTTTTGACTTAAGGGCAGACTTTCAATGATTTGTAAAGCATTACTTGAAGTACAAACTATATCCGTTAGTGCTTTTATTTCTGCTGAACAGTTTACATACGAAATCACCAAATGATCAGGATGCAACGCTTTGAATTTTTTAAAAGCATCAGCTGGACAAGCATCAGCCAATGAACAGCCGGCTTTCAAATCAGGCAACAACACCTTCTTTTGTGGTGACAATATTTTCGCTGTTTCAGCCATAAATTGCACACCGGCAAAAACAATAATAGCAGCATTGGTTTTAGCAGCTTGTTGCGACAAGCCTAAACTATCGCCAATGTAATCAGCTACATCTTGAATATCGGCATCTTGGTAGTAATGTGCCAAAATAACTGCATTTTTTTCCTTTTTGAGTTTTTCAATTTCATGGAACAAATCTAAGGAAGGATTCACAGAAATATCCAAATAGCCTTTTTCCTCAATATCATTAATATTTAAATTCATTTATCTTTTATGTTATTGTTATATATCCTGTTGGTAATGTTAGTATCTATCTAACTTTTATTTGCAGTGTTGATTACTGTATAGTTATGAACCACTTATGAACGACTTGTATTTTTGAAAGAGCTGATTATTAAGTCTATACTTTGTTCTCAACAATTTATGAATTTTTCTTAAAGTTAATAATACAGCCTGTATTTTATGTTTATATTTTGTTAACTCTTTTACATTAAGTTCTTCTAAATTGATTTTTCTTTTCAAATAAGATTCATCATTAGAATTTAATTCAATATTTACTCTCTATTTTTGTGTGAAAGTTATTAGTGTTCTTTTTGGTAACACACATAAAACATGTTGATAACTCACAAAGTTAAAGAACTAAAAAACAGCACTTTAATTTTATTAAAAAAACTGCTGTTTGTAAATTGTTAATATCGTTATTATGGAAATCGCCATTGCTGCAGACCACGCTGGATATCATTTGAAAGATACAATAAAAGAATTTCTTGTGTTGAAAGGACATCAAATAAAAGATTTTGGAACAAATTCAGATCAGAGTTGCGATTATCCTGATTATGCACATCCATTAGCAAAAGCGATAAACGACGGGCAACTTCCTTTGGGTATTTTGATTTGCGGGAGTGCCAATGGTGTAAATATTACTGCGAACAAACATCAAAATGTGCGTTCTGCTTTGTGCTGGAATGTTGAGGTTGCGCAGTTGGCTCGACAGCACAACAATGCAAATGTGCTAGCTATACCTTCTCGGTTTATATCTAAAGAACTGGCTTTGGAGATCGTTGAAGCATTTATTTCAACGGAATTTGAAGGCGGAAGACATGCTGCAAGAGTGAATAAAATTGCTTGTTAATGCATTTATAAAGCATCTACTTTGAAGCCTAACAATGTTTTTATTGTCTTTTTTTTATGTGTGCACAATTTGTGTGCACAAGATAGCACTGCGTTGCGATATGCAGATGTTATTAAAGCAAGTGACATTAAAGAGTACATTACAGTGTTGGCTTCTGATTCTTTAGAAGGTAGAGAAACCGCTCAGCCTGGTCAAAAGAAAGCAGCGCGTTATATTGCCAAACACTTTGAGTTGTTTGGCATTCCCAAGCACGAGGGTACTTATTTTCAACCTTTTTACCTCTATACCATAAAGCCTTCAAAGATACTTTTGGAAGTAAATGGTAAGAAATTGAAGTTTCTGAAAGACTTCTATCACTCGTCTAATTTTTCAAATGACTCCATTGCGGATAGTAAGATTTTGTTTGTAGGAAAAAACTATGGAGATATTAAAGATAAAGTAGTGGCGACACTTTTGAAATTTCGCAGCGAAAGTGAAATTAAAGCTTTAATGGCTTCAGGAGCGAAGGCAATTTTTGTGATTGATGAGAATGCACAAAATAAAATGTTGTCATCTGCTTATCATTTTGATGCCGAACGACTAAAAGTTCCGGATGACAAGGTAAAGCGCAATGCACCTGTGTTGTTTATGTCGACCAAGGCGGCAAAAAAATTATGGAGAAGGAAGATGGATATGAAAACGGATGTGGAAGTCCCTTTTGAACTTGATGCAACAATTAAATTGCAAATAAATATTGAAGCGGAAAAAGTAACGTCGGAAAATGTTATTGGGTATGTTGAAGGCGGGGATTTGAAACAACAAGTGGTAGTGCTAACTGCGCATTATGATCATTTGGGAATGCACGATGGAAGTATTTTCCATGGTGCTGATGACGACGGTTCTGGCACTGCTGCTGTAATGGCTTTGGCACACGCTTTCGCTACAGCCAAGCAGGAAGGTCATGGTCCCCGACGCAGCATGCTGTTTATGACAGTTTCAGGAGAAGAGAAAGGTTTGTTGGGTTCAAGTTATTACGCAGCCAATCCCTTGTTTCGTCTCGATAGCACTGTGGCGGATTTAAATATCGATATGATAGGACGAATTGATCCAAAACACGGTGACAGCGCCAACTATGTATATTTAATTGGAAGCGATAAATTGAGTTCTGAATTGCATAAAATAAGTGATAGTGCCAATGCGCTGTATACCAAATTGGAATTGGATTATACGTTCAATGCGCCGAAAGACCCGAATCGTTTTTATTACCGTTCTGACCATTACAATTTTGCCAAGCATGGCATTCCTGTTATTTTTTACTTTAATGGAACGCACCAAGACTATCACCAACCTACCGATACCAGTGATAAAATCAATTTCTCTAAAGTGGAAAAAATTTCACGCTTGGTATTTTTTACAGCGTGGGAATTGGCAAATAGAGAAAAACGAATAATAGTGGATAGTGTTAATGATTTTAAAGCTACGCGCTGATTTGTGTAGCGATCCATTGTACCCTATTACCCGGTAGGGTTTTAATGTAATTTTTCATTTCCATTTCAAATAGTATATTTTTTAAAGGAAGCAAGGCTATTTTACTTAATGCCGCAAGTGTTTCAATGTTGACGAAAGCAGAGGTGGTCAATATGTTTTTTACCCGTTCTTCATGCTCCGACAGGTCAGCAAATGACAATTGTGTTTGTTGTTTGCTTGGCGCCCAATTCATTTGTGCCAATAGGTCTTGTGCATTTTCGATCAGTATTGCTTTTTGTGATTTTAGTAGTTGATTACAACCGGCCGAATATTTGTCGATAGATCTACCGGGATATGCAAAAACCTCTCTACTATACGAGTGCGCAATGTCGGCAGTGATTAGTGAACCTCCTTTCTCCCCCGACTCTATGACTATTGTGGCATCACACAGGCCGGCGACGATGCGGTTTCTTTTGGGAAAATTTTCTTTATCGGGACTGGTTTCTGTTATAAATTCCGTTAGTAGCGCCCCTTGGCGAAGTAATTGCTCAGCGGTGTTTCTGTGTGCTGCCGGATAAATGCGGTCGAGGCCATGACCCAATACTGCCGCAGTATCAATGTTGTGTTCAAGACAACAGCGGTGGGCTTCGATATCAATGCCATAGGCTAAACCGCTTACAATTAAAACGTTTAGTGTTTTTAAATCATGTATCAATTGTGCTGTAACACGGAGCCCATATTCAGTGCATTTTCGCGATCCCACGATGGCAATTACTTTTTCGGGATTTAGATTTACATTGCCTTTGTAATACAATAAATAGGGGCTGTCGTCGCATGATTTTAGGCGTGGTGGATAATCGTCATCTTGGTAAAATAGCGTGTTTATTTTGTGTTTGTTGATGAATTTTATCTCTTGTTCAGCGCGTTTTAAAGCAAGGTCTTTGTTTTGTTTAAGCGCATTAGATAAGGATTTCCTTCCTCCAGAAATTGTTTCTAGGCTATTGTTTGTTGCGTTCAGCGCTCTTTCTGCGCTGCCAAAATATTCCGTGAGTGATTTTGAAATAAGCGTTCCCACACCCGGAATAAGGCCAAGCGCAATTTGATACAAAAGATCTTGTTTCATTGTTGTTGTGCATAAGGCGGGCCTTAAATCTATTTAAAAATTGTTAGGATTACTATGCGCTGCTGCAGCTGTTCAAAAAAACATTTATCTTCATAGAAATTATAATTTATGTACAATCAAGATTTAACTCTCGACAAAGCCCAGGCTCAGGCTACCTTTATATCTAAGGTGTATGCTTGGATGTCGGCCGCTCTTTTGGTGACAGGGATTACAGCGATGATGACCGCGTCTAACGAGGCGCTAATGAACATTATTTTCTCAAGTACCTATGTATTTTATGCACTTATTATTGGTGAAATTGCCTTGGTGTGGTACTTGTCGTCGCGCATACAAAGTATGAGTGCACAGACGGCTACGTATTTGTTTATAGCGTATTCGGTGTTGAATGGACTCACTCTTTCGGTGATCTTTGTGGTCTATACGGGCGCAAGTATTGCCACCACGTTTTTTATTTCTGCTGGAACCTTTACCATTATGAGCGCATATGGCTATTACACCAAGCGCGATTTAACCTCTATTGGTCGCATACTAACGATGGCCTTGATTGGTATTATCATTGCTTTTATCGTTAACATGTTTGTAGAGAGCACAATGACAGCTAAGATTATCAACTATGTTGGCGTGTTGATTTTTGTGGGTTTGACGGCGTATGACACTCAAAAATTGAAGGAGATTTATGCGGGCGATAGCGGAAGTGAAGAGTTTAGAAAGCTTTCCATTATGGGAGCGCTCACGCTGTATCTCGATTTCATCAATTTGTTTTTATTGTTGCTGAGGATTTTGGGCGGAAGAAAAGACGATTAGTCGCTGCTGCGCTTCGTGATTGAAAAAAATAAACCCCTCGTTTTCACAAGGGGTTTTATTTTTATTGGAGGTCCGGAGCGGATTTGAACCGCTGTGGGAGGTTTTGCAGACCTCTGCCTAGCCGCTCGGCCACCGGACCATATGCGCAAATATAGGAATAATACTTTTACGACCTACGATAGATCGCTATCGAATTTTATTCGCTAATGATAACAGACACCCATTCTACATCGCCCGAAACGGGTGGACTCATTTTTTTGATGCATACTTTAACGCCATACACAGTGTTGAATTCTTTGTGTATTCGAGCGATGATGCGGGCTGCAACACTTTCAATTAATTTGGCCCTTACCGCCATTTCTTCGCACACGATATTGTTTACTGTCACATAATCAATGGTTTTGCTTAAATCATCGTGGAGAGCGGCTTCGCTGAAGTCGGTGTCAACAAAAACATCTACAATATAATGACGGCCCACCAACGCTTCTTCTGCCAGGCAGCCGTGGTAGGCAAATAATTTTATTCCTTCAATGGTGATGGTGTGCATGGTTTAAATTTTTTCTGCGATTTTCGCCCAAGCATCTTTCAATGTCACGGTGCGGTTGAAAACAAGTTGTGTTGGCGTTGAGTCTTTGTCGACACAGAAATAACCCATTCTTTCAAATTGAAAAGATACGCCAGCTTGTGCCAATTTTAGAGAGGGCTCTACTATTGCTGTGATGACTTCAAGGGAATTGGGGTTGATCAGTTCTTTGAAATCTACCTCTCCTTTGTCGGGCGTTTCGTGGGTGAACAATCGGTCGTACAAACGCACTTGTGCGCCTATGCCTTCGCTTGCAGAAACCCAGTGTATGGTGCCTTTTACCTTGCGGCCATCGGGACTATTGCCGCCACGTGATGCAGGGTCGTAGGTGCAGCGCAATTCCACAATTTTCCCCGCTGCATCTTTGATAATTTCCTGACAAGTGACGAAGTAGGCGTAACGCAAGCGCACTTCAGCGCCGGGCGCTAAGCGGAACCATTTTTTTGCAGGCACTTCTAAAAAGTCGTCTTGTTCAATATAAATTTCGCGCGAAAATGGCACCATGCGCTTGCCAGCGCTTTCGTCTTCGGGATTGTTCACCGCTTCCAGTTCTTCCACTTGACCTTCTGGATAGTTGGTGATGACTACTTTTAAGGGGTGAAGCACGCCCATAACTCTTGGTGCTTTTTTGTTAAGATCTTCTCTGATGCTGAATTCCAATAAAGAAACATCAATCAAATTTTCTCTTTTAGAAATTCCTACTCTTTCGCAAAATTCACGTATTGCTTGGGCGGTATAGCCTCTTCTGCGCAGGCCCGATACTGTAGGCATTCTCGGGTCGTCCCAACCAGAAACGTGTTTTTCGTTCACCAATTGCATGAGTTTTCTTTTGCTCATTACGGTATAGGTAAGGTTGAGTCGCGACATTTCAATTTGTTGCGGACGAGTTGGCGTTTGTAAAGTATTGTTGATCCACTCGTAAAGAGGGCGATGCACTTCAAATTCCAGCGTACAAATGGAATGTGTGATGCCCTCTATCGCGTCAGACAAGCCATGCGCGAAGTCGTACATGGGATATACATTCCACTGATCACCTGTTCTGTAATGGTGTTTTTTTCTTATTCTGTATAAGGCAGGATCGCGAAAGTGCATGTTCGGAGAAGCCATGTCGATTTTGGCGCGCAGCAAATATTTACCATCTGGAAACTCCCCTTTTCTCATGCGGTCAAACAAGTCGAGGTTCTCTTCTATCGAGCGATTTTTATAAGGACTGTCTTTTCCAGGAGTTACGGCCGTGCCGTGGTACTCGCGCATTTGTTCAGCGCTCAACTCACAAACAAAAGCCTTGTCGAGTTTTATGAGTTGAACAGCATAGTCGTAAATCTTTTGAAAGTAGTCGGAGGCATTGAACTCCGCATCCCATTGAAAACCTAGCCATTTCACGTCATTGCGAATGGCGTTCACATATTCTTCGTCTTCCGTCTCAGGATTGGTGTCGTCAAAGCGCAAGTTGCATTTGCCGGCATATTTTGTTGCCAAGCCAAAGTTTAAAACAATGGATTTTGCGTGCCCGATGTGCAGGTAGCCATTGGGTTCAGGCGGAAATCGGGTGTGTATGCGTTTTTCATTTTTCCCCTCTGCCAGGTCATTTTCAATGATTTGTTCAATGAAATTCAGGGATTTTTTTTCTTCTGTTGTTTCTTCCATAGTTAATGTGATGATAATCTTGCGAGCGGTTACTTGTAATGAGTAGCTTTTATCAGAGAGTCTCTATGATCAAAATAGAATACGCTATGATGTATTGTGTCGGGATCCGCTTTAGTGGTAATAATTTTATGAAACAAAAGAATTCCTTTTGAATTGGCGATATGATATTTTGTAATGGAATCTGCTGTTTCGAAGTATGGTTTAGGATCTCTTCCAACCCTGGACTTGTGGGCTGCTTTTTCCATATAGTAATCAAATAATTCGTTATAAGCTTCTCTGTCAGACAACTCAATTTCTTTTACATTAAATCCCTTGAGCTCTATAGAGGTAAACCTTTCTGTCAAATAAGTATTTACGACACGATTTCTAATATTAATTGTTGGTGTTGAAACCTCTGTTTCGGTTTTATTGTTATTACAAGAAATGGCAAAAATCACCACAAGAATCGCAATAAAATTTGCCGCTATTTTCATTTAGTATAATTTTTAATTCTTTGTTGCAATTTTTATTGCCTCAACCTTTTCCATTCTTTCCAAGCACTCCTCTTTACCTAAAATTTCCATTACGTCAAACAATGAGGGGCCTTCACCAAAGCCTGTAATCATCAATCTCAGCGGAGGCATTGCTGCCCCGAAGCCCAATTGTTTTTCTTCGAGATAAGCCTTGAATGTAGCTTCTAAATTAGCCGCAGAAAAATCACTTTCGGCAGCAAATACTTCTTGTAATTCTTGTACAATTTGCGGAGAATTTTCTTTCCATTTCTTCTCAACGGTTTTAGTGTCATAGAGGCTTGGCGCAGTGAAGAAGTAGTCTGATGCGCTTAAAATGTCTTTTGCGAAAACAGATCGTGGTTTGAGTAAGTCGATGATTTTTTCAAGTTGCGCATCACTCAAGTCGTTGCTTGGGAATTGTGCTTTAAGTAGGGCAAGTAATTGTGATGCACTTTTCTTTTGCAAGTACTGTTGATTGAACCAACGGGCCTTGTCCAAACTGAATTTCGCGCCAGATTTACTTACTTTATCGAGAGAGAAAGCCTGAACCAATTCGTCCATTGAAAACAGTTCTTGTTCAGTTCCGGGGTTCCAACCAAGAAAGGCCAGTATGTTTAAAAATGCATCTGGAAAGTAGCCTGCTTCTCGGTAGCCTGATGATTCTTCGCCAGTTTTGGGATCGGTCCAGTTTAATGGAAATACAGGAAAACCCAATCTGTCGCCATCGCGTTTGCTTAGTTTGCCGTTGCCATCTGGTTTCAACAACAACGGCAAATGGGCGAACTCAGGCATAGCGTCTTCCCAACCAAGAGCTTTGTATAATAGTACGTGCAGAGGAGCTGAAGGCAGCCACTCTTCGCCTCTGATGACGTGCGAAATTTGCATTAAATAGTCGTCAACAACATTGGCCAAATGGTAGGTAGGCATGCCGTCTGACTTGAACAATACTTTGTCGTCGAGTTGTTTGGAATTCACCACTACCCTGCCTCGAATTAAATCGTTTATCACAACATCTTCGGCAATAGGCGTTTTAAAGCGAATGGCGTAAGAACTATTTTCACTGAGTTTTTGTGCTGTTTCTGTATCGGTCAAAGTCAGCGAGTTGCACATGCGCATTCTCGTGAATTGGTCGTATTGCCAATTTTTTTTCTCTGCTTCGGCTTCCTTGCGCTTGGCCTCCACTACTTCGTTGCTGTCGAAGGCATAATAGGCATTGCCTGAAGCAATGAGCTGATCAGCATATTGTTTGTAAATGTGCTTTCTTTCGCTTTGACGATAGGGCGCATGAGGCCCTCCGATATGAACGCCCTCGTTAAATTCAAAGCCGCACCAATTCACCGAATCTATTAAATACTGCTCAGCGCCTGGCACATATCGACCTTGATCGGTGTCTTCGATGCGCAAAATAAAATCTCCACCATGTTTTTTAGCGAATAAATAATTGTACAATGCGGTGCGAATTCCTCCTATATGTTGCGGCCCTGTTGGACTTGGCGCGTATCTTACTCTTACTTTTCTTTGCATTTTCTTGGAATGAGATTCAAAGATATTAAACATAGAACATCAAACACCAAACGATTATCTTATTTTTGTGCTATGGAAATTTTATCCCCCTTACACTGGAAAGATTACGAGTTGATCGATTGCGGCAATGATGAAAAGTTGGAGCGCTTTGGTCCCTATATTACAATTCGCCCCGAGCCGCAGGCGGTGTGGAAGCGTGCCCTCCCCTATTCTAAATGGGAACAGATGGCACACGTGAAGTTTATTCCCGACACAAGTGCTGCCGGCAACTGGAAGAAATTGAAGCAAATGCCGGATCAGTGGAAGATTTCATATGAACATTTAAACATTAAGCTGCGATTGGGCTTAACGAAGTTTAAGCATGTTGGAGTATTTCCTGAGCAGGCAGCGAATTGGGATTACATCTCCGATAGCATCAAAAAAATGAAGACGCCGCAACCCAAGGTGTTGAATATGTTTGCATATACGGGTGGTGCGTCTTTGGCGGCGAAGTCAGCTGGTGCAGATGTAATTCATCTTGACGCCATCAAGCAAGTGGTGTCATGGGGAAAGGAAAATATGGAGGCCAGCGGCTTGAAGGACATTCGGTGGATGGTAGAAGATGCGCTGTACTATTCAAAAAAGGCCGCAAAGAAAGGAATTAAATACAACGGTATTATTTTAGATCCACCTGCTTTTGGACATGGACCAAATGGCGAGAGCTGGAAATTAGAGCGTGACATCGATGAATTGTTGTCGTATGTTTTTCAAATGCTTGATCCAGAAGAGCATTTTTTTATCATCAACACTTACTCTTTGGGCTTCTCATCTTTGATTTTAAGAAATTTGCTTCAATCCTACAATCAGTTAGATGGTGCTTGTGAAATAGGTGAAATTGTACTTTCTTCTACACAAAATCAAATGTTGCCTTTGGGCGTTTTTGCGCGCGCGTTCCGTCAGAAGCACTAGCTTGGCACAAATATTTTGTGTAACTAAGGGAATAACGCGTTATTTTAGTGAAACCAAAAGCAACAACTGAACAATCAATTTGAAATATTGCGCGTTAAACTCGACGAGTTTATAAGGAAGTATTACATGAACCAACTTCTTAAGGGATCGTTGTATACCACCATCATCGTGCTTTCTTTTTTAATTTTAACGGCATTGGCCGAGTATTTTGGTCGTTTTGAAACAGGTGTGCGCACTTTTTTGTTTTACTCCTTGATTACAGTTTTTGTATTGGTGTTGGCGAAGTTTTTTTTAGTTCCGATTTTGAAGTTGTACAAACTTGGTAAGAGTTTATCTTATGAGGAAGCGGCAAAAATTTTGTCGGGACATTTTTCTCAAGTGCAAGACAAATTGATCAATGCCCTTCAATTACAGCAGGTTTCGCAGCAACAGAGTGATTTGTTGCTGGCGTCTATCAATCAAAAAGTCTCTGAACTGAGCCCGATACCTTTTGTTGCTGCCGTTGATTTTCGAGAAAACTTTAAATACGCTCGCTACCTCGCGTACATTATGTTATTTGTTCTTTTTGCGTGGGTGGCTTTTCCACAGGTGTTGAACGATAGTGCAAATCGCATTCTGCATCATCAAACGCAGTTTGCGGCACCGCTACCTTATGATTTTGTGGTGCTGAACAAAAACATGCGGGTGGCTCAAAATGAAGACTTTGTTTTGAATATCGCTGTAAAAGGCGATGTTTTACCTGAGGCGGTGTATATGGAAATGGGCGCGAATCGAACTAAATTGAAGAAGCAGGATAAAACACATTTTAGTTATTTATTTAAAACGGTGAACCAAAACACTGATTTTTATTTAACAACGGAAGTACTTTCTTCACAAAAGTTCACGCTGGTGGCCGTGCCAAAAGCAGTGGTAAATGAAATGAAAATCGTTTTGAATTATCCTTCGTATTTGCACAAGGCGCAGCAGACCGTTAAAAACACTGGTGATTTAGTATTACCCGAGGGTACAAGAGTGCAATGGCTTTTTACAACGGAAAATACCGATGATGTTTTGTTGACCTTTGTGGATTCTTCTTTTCATTTGTCTAAAGTGCGTGACGATGGATTTGCTTTTTCTAGGAGCGTTAAAGAAAGCCAGCAGTATAGTATGCGTGTTTCGAACAGGCGTTTGACGGAGGCCACTGCAATTCAATATTTTATTGATGTGCAGAAAGATGCTTATCCTGAAATTTCTGTTGAGAACATGGTGGATTCATTAGAAATGAACAAAATTTTCAGTGTAGGTCGTGTTTCCGACGATTATGGCTTATCTCGATTGACCTTCAATTACCGCAAAATAGGGGGCAATGAGAAGGGGTCTTTTTTAAGTAAGGACATTAAGATAAGCGGCGCCTTGTTGGAGCAGGATTTCAATCATTTCAGTGATTTGAAAGGCTTCGATCTAAAGCCGGGCGAAGCTATTGAGTATTATTTTGAGGTATGGGACAATGATGGTGTGAATGGAAAAAAATCTGCAAAAAGTGCAATAAGGAGCTTTGAAATACCCACTCTGCAGGAGATGGAAAACAGTGTTCAGGGAAAACAAAACGAAATTATCGACAAGCTGCAAGTTGCCGCAAAAGAAGCCGATCAATTGCAAAAGGAATATGAGGAAATTAAGAATGAGCTGCTGAACAAGAAAAATTTGGAATGGTCCGATAAAAAGAAATTGAAGGAGTTTTTGAAAAAACAGGATGCGTTTTCCCAAAAGATGGATCAGTTGAAGGAACAAAATAAAGAGATGAATGAACAAAAGGACGAGTTTTTTGAGTCTTCGGAGGAATTGATGAAAAAGCAAGAACAGCTTCAAGATTTGATGGATCAGCTTTTGCCAGAAGAAATGAAAAAGCAGTTTGAGGAGCTGCAAAAGTTGATGGACGAGCTAACGAAGGAAAAGACGGAGGATTTGTTGGAGAAAATAAATATGAATAACAAAGAAGCGGAAAAAGAATTAGACCGAACTCTTGAAGTTTTCAAGCAATTGGAGTTTGAGCAGAAGCTTGAAAACACGATCAAACAGTTGGACAAACTGTCTGCTGAGCAAAAGAAATTAGCCGAACAAACAAAGGATTCGCCTAAGCAAAAACAAGAGGAGCTGCTGAAGAAGCAAGAAGAGTTAAACAAGGATTTTGAAAAGGTGAAGAAGGACATAGAGGATTTGAAAGAAAAGAATTCTAAACTACAATATCCTAAACTGTTTAGCGATCCGGAACAAAAGAAGAATGAGACGCAAAACGAAATGAATAAGGCACAGGAAAACATTCAGCAGAATAAAAATAAAAGCGCCGCTGAAAACCAAAAGAAGGCCGCTGAAAAGATGGATGAAATGTCCCAAGAGCTTTCTGCCATGAAAGAAAAGGAAGAGAAAGAACAAGCGACTGAAGACATGAATACTTTGCGTCAGATACTTGAAAATTTATTGTACTTGTCTTTTGAGCAAGAAAAAATAATGCAGCGTTTTAAGCAAACATATCCTCAAGATCCAAAGTATGTAGAGCTGACGAAAGATCAACACAAGTTGAAAAATGATGCCAAAGTGATTGAGGATTCGCTTCTTGCATTGAGTAAGCGCCAGGTTCAATTGAAATCGGTGATCAATCAAGAAATCGGTAAAATCAACGCAAATTTACAGGAAGCCATTGCTTTGTTGGCTGAACGACGCACTGCTGAGGCCAACGAGAAGCAGCATTATGCGATGACCGCCGCAAACAATTTAGCTTTGATGCTCGACGAATCTTTACAAGAAATGCAACAGCAGATGGCGAAAAAGAAATTCGGATCTAAAAAGTGTGAAAAGCCGGGTAATGGTCCGCCTTCTATTTCTACCCTAAAAAAAATGCAGGAACAGATGAACCAGCAAATGAAGGAGATGAAGGATGGGCAGGATAAGGGCGGAAAGGCGGGAAAAGACGGGGATGGAGGGGATTCGGGGGAGAAGAAAAAATTAGCTAAATTAGCCGCGCAACAGTCCGCAATAAGACAACATCTTCAGCAGTTGAATCAGAAGCTTAGCAAGGAGGGAAAGGGTGGTGCTGGGGATCTTGACAAGTTGGGCGAAATGATGCGCAAAACAGAGGCCGAAATTGTAAACGATAAAGTGAGCAAAGAGACGATATTGCGCCAAAAGGAAATATTAACGCGATTGCTTGATGCTGAGAAAGCTATTAAGGAAAGGGAATTTGATAAGGAAAGAGAGTCCAAAGAGGGAAAAGATTTGGGAAAAGGTAACCTTAAATCTTTTCAGAAGTATAAATGGTTCAATAAGAATGAGAATGAGTTGTTGAAAACGGTTCCGCCGTCGCTAAATAGCTTTTATAAGAATAAAGTAAACGAGTATTTTAATACTCTTAATGAATAGATAAAACCGATGGAGCAAAAAATTTCTTTTCTGTCTAAAGCAGAAAACTTGAATTTGGTAGAGAAGTTGATTGACGATGTTTGTGAAAAAAACAGTGTTAATGAAGATTATTATGGCAATATTTTAATTGCTGTAACAGAAGCCGTTAACAATGCGATTCATCATGGAAATCGCTCCAATCCGGAAAAAATGGTGAGCGTGGCATTTAGCACTAGTGATAACCGCTTGTTGTTTTCTATTCAAGATGAAGGTCCAGGATTTGATTACGACCATCTTCCCGATCCCACCGATCCGCAAAATATTGAGAAGCCTCACGGTCGTGGTGTTTTTCTAATGAGGAATTTGGCTGACGAAATTGAATTTGCAGATGGAGGAAGTACAGTCACAATGAAATTTTATACCGATAAGAAAGTTTCTTAATGAAGCCAGAATCTGCAGTTGTTTTTGTTTTGGAGGATGTTAATTTTACTCTTGCAAACAAGAGAAAACTGAAGGCTTGGTTAATGGAATGCTGTGCTAGAGAAAAGAAGGATTTAGGTGAATTGACCTATATTTTTTGCTCTGACAAGTACCTCCTTAAAATCAATAGAAAATATTTGAATCACGACTACCTTACTGACGTTATTACCTTTGATAATTCTGTAGGTGGAGAAGTAGGCGGTGATGTCTTCATTAGTTGTGACAGGGTAAAAGATAATGCGAAGATTTTCAAGCAACGCACAGTAGATGAGGCGCACCGGATTATGGTACATGGTTTATTGCACCTTTTGGGTTATGGGGACAAAAAACCTGAACAACAGAAGGTTATGAAGGCGAAAGAAGATTTTTATCTATCTTTGAGGGCTTTTTAAAAATTTATGGACGATATATTTGATGTTATTGTTGTGGGTGGTGGTCACGCTGGATGCGAGGCTGCGCACGCTGCTGCCACTATGGGAGCAAAGGTGTTGTTGGTGACAATGAATATGAATACCATTGCTCAAATGAGCTGTAATCCAGCCATGGGCGGAATTGCTAAAGGACAGATAGTGAGGGAGATAGATGCTCTTGGGGGTATGTCAGGCATTATCAGCGACGAGACGATGGTGCAGTTTAAAATGCTCAATCGTTCGAAAGGCCCCGCAATGTGGAGTCCCCGCGCACAAAGCGACAGAATGCGATTTGCCGAAAGTTGGCGACTGAAGCTCGAGCACAATCACAATGTTGATTTTTGGCAAGATACAGTCAATAGAGTTGATGTTAAAGAAGGCAAAGTGGTGGGTGTTGAAACGCAATTGGGAATGTATTTTAATTGCAAGTCGGTGGTGCTTACCAACGGTACTTTTTTAAATGGAATTATTCATATTGGTGAGAAGAATTTTGGTGGCGGGCGAACAGCTGAAAGTTCTGCAAAAGGCTTAACTGAAAGTTTGATTGCTCTGGGCTTTGAAGGTGGAAGAATGAAAACCGGAACGCCTCCAAGGGTTGATGGAAGATCACTTGACTATTCTGTGATGGAGGAGCAAAAGGGTGATGATGTTCCAATGAAGTTTTCTTATAAGGACACTAAACATTTGACTAAGCAAAGAAGTTGCTACTTGACCTACACGAATGAAGAAGTGCATGATATTTTGAGGACGGGCTTCGACCGTTCTCCGATGTATAGTGGTAGAATTCAAGGATTGGGGCCGCGCTATTGTCCGTCTATTGAAGATAAGATACACCGTTTTTCTGAAAGAGAGCGCCATCAGATTTTCGTGGAGCCAGAAGGATGGGATACGGTGGAAATATATGTGAATGGCTTTAGCACTTCTTTACCGGAAGACGTGCAATTGAAAGCGCTACGTAAAATAAAGGGTTTTGAGAAGGTTAAAATGTTTCGACCTGGCTATGCCATTGAATATGATTTTTTCTATCCACAGCAGCTTAAAAATACTTTAGAGACCAAGTTGGTGGAGGGGTTGTACTTTGCTGGGCAAATCAATGGAACTACTGGTTATGAGGAGGCGGCTTGCCAAGGATTGATGGCTGGAATTAACGCGACTTTAAAGGTTCAAGAGAAAGCGCCGTTTGTGCTGCAGCGCAATGAAGCATACATTGGTGTTTTGATTGATGATTTAATCACAAAGGGAACCAATGAGCCTTACCGGATGTTTACGTCTCGTGCAGAGTATCGTATTTTGTTGCGTCAAGACAATGCGGATTTGCGATTGACTCGCTTGGGTCATGCAATTGGTTTGGCTGATGATGATCGTTTGGAAAGAGTGCTGGAGAAAGAGCGCTTAGTGCAATTGCTCTTAGCGCAAATTAAAAAATTAAGCATAGCACCAGAAGACATTAACGTTGCTATCAGCGCTAAGGATGGTTCGCCTTTGACTCAGAAACAAAAATGGTTTACACTTTTGCAGCGACCTGAATTGAATATATTGGACTTTTCTTATCTAGACGAGGTGAAATCTTTGATGGGAAGCAGTTTGGGGATTGATGTTTTGGAGCAAGCTGAAATTCAAACTAAGTACCAAGGGTACATTGAAAAGGAAGAGGATTTAGCGCACAAATTGCAGAAGCTCGACAACATTAAGATGAAGGAAGATTTTGACTATAGTCTTTTGAAATCAATATCAGCTGAAGCCAAAGAAAAATTGAATAAAATTAGACCCGAAACTTTAGGACAAGCGTCACGAATTAATGGCGTTACTCCGTCAGATATTTCTTGCATCATGCTTTTTATTGCATAAAAACTTCAATTGTTCCACGTGAAACAAAATCAAAAACCAACTGAAAATCCGCAAACCCAAGTTCAAAAAGCGATTTTCGAAGAAATCAAAAACAAGCTAAAAACAACTGATGTTTCATTGGTAGATGATCTTGCTTTGCTCTTAAGCGTATCAACCGATAGCGCCTATCGAAGAATTCGATGTGACAAGTTTGTTACAATAGATGAGCTTGAAAAAATTTGCAAACACTATCGCATTTCATATGACAAACATCTTGCGCATTTAAACGAAAACAATGTAGTTTTTAGGGTTGCTTTGCAAAAGGAAACTTTGTCATTTGATAATTTTTTAGCAGGAATCTTGCATGAATTTAAAACGATTAATGCGCAGCCTGACCACGAGTTCATTTATTCGGCAAAGGACATACCTATTTTTCATTTCTTTCAGATTCCAGAGCTTGCGGCCTTTAAAATGTTTTATTGGATGAAGACCGTTTTCCAAATGCCTGAATATGATAATGTTTCTTTCTCAATGGATTTTATTGCTCCGAAGTATATGGAGACGGCTAAACAGATTGGTATAGAATACATCAATACAACTGCGCATGAGATTTGGAACTATGAATCAATTCATAGTATTTTGGCGCAAATCGAATTTTATTTTGATTCTGGATATTTAGAAAAGAGCATGGCTTTAACGCTTTTAGACAAGCTAAAGGACTTAATGCTGCATTTGAAAAAGCAGGCTGATTTAGAATTTAAGTTTCCTATTAAAGGAGTGATGCCTGAAAAAAAGCGCAATTATTTTTTGTACAACAATGAAATTATTTTGGGAGACAACACCATGTATTCTCAATTTGGAAGTGAAACGCGTTGCTATATTCCGCACGCCATTCTCTATTACATGACCACCGCAGATGAGAAATACTGCGCACATATACACGAGGTGTTTAGTGGTTTAATCAATCGATCAGTAATGATCAGCGGAACAGCAGAACGTCAGCGCGCCATCTTTTTCAATTATATTTTGCAGCGCATTGAGGATAAAAAAACTAAACTACAGAGGTAGTGGTTCTTACAATCTAACGCCGAACACAAGGATATCATCGACTTGATCGTTGATTCCCTTCCATTCACAAAGGCGATGATCTACAATTTCTTTTTGTACTTCCATGGGCTTTTGTGATCCATTCAAAAGCATTTCTTTTAAGACTTTCGATTTGAATTTCTTCTTATCTGCACCGCCAAATTGGTCAGCATAGCCATCAGTAAACAGGTAAATGCAGTCGCCAGATTTGTAATTTATTTCGTGCAATTCAAAGTCTTTTTCCTGTACTTCAAAACTGCCACCAAGCGATGTTTTTGTGGCTTTTATTTCGGTCATTTCTCCGTCGCTCACATAGATCAGCGGACGGAAAGCGCCTGCATATTGTACAGTCTTTTTGACGAAGTCGATGGTGATTAGAGCCATATCCATTCCGTCGTTAGATTCCGTGTCACTGTGCTCAAATGCCTTAATAATTCCTCGGTCAATGCGTTTTAGAGCCTCTGCTGGATTGAGAATGCCATCTTTACCAATGATTTCGTCTAACAAAGTCATTCCAATCAAAGACATAAATGCCCCCGGAACACCATGGCCAGTGCAGTCGCTGATTGAAATAACCATTTTGTCTCCTAAGTATTTGAACCAGTAAAAGTCACCGCTTACGATGTCTCTTGGTTGATGGTATAAAAAGGCATCTTCTAGATGATGAAGTTCAGTCAGCGGTGGAAAATAGGATTGCTGTATAGTTAAGGCGTAACGGATGCTGGAATTCAAGTCGCTATTTTTCTCTTCGATTTCTTTATTCTTTGCAATCATTTCTAAGTTGACGAACTCCATTTGTCTCTTTTGCTCCATCACTTCTTCTGTGCGCTCCTCAACTTTTTGCTCCAATATTTCTCTTTCTTGTCGCAAATTTCTTTCTCTTAATTTAATGTATCCATAAATGGTTAGCGCTATGCAAACAACAGCTAATATCTTGAACCACAATGTGTTCCAGAACGGAGGTAAGATTGTAAACCGAAATACAGTTGGTTTTTTTTCGCCATCACCATCTGCATTTTCGGCATACACCATGAATTCGTATTCACCTGGTTCTAAGTTGGTATATATGGCTTCGTGGCGTGTTTCAAAGGGAGTCCAATTGCTTTCGTTGCCGTTGAGTGTAAGGCGCCAATTGTATTTTACTCTTTCAGGTGCTGAGTGATCAATACCAATGAATTTGAAAATGAGGTTGTTTTCATTGCTTTGCAGCACTAACATGCCACGTGGAATGATGGTCCATCTTTCAATAGAATCGGTGTATTTTCTCCAGTCAATTGTTTGATTGCCTAATTGAATACTGGTGATGATGACTTTAGGTGTATAACTGCTGTAGTCGTCAATCTCGGTGTTGTATTCTACAACACCTTTGAAGGTTCCAAAGTATACAAGGCCTTCTGGTGCTGTTGACGATGCATTCCGATTGGTTCCCATTCCTAGGAATCCATTTGACACATCGTAGTGCTTAATAAAATCGATTTCGTAGCCAATTTTTTTCTCGACTTGGGGTGGATTGAAAAAGATTTTGTCAACACCGCGCATAGAACCAACCCACAGGCAATTGTTGATGTCGAATTGCAATAGGGAGATGTTGTTCATGCTTAGCCCTTGTTTAACTGTAAAGACTTTAAAATTGTCGTCTTTGAATTTCACCAAACCTTTGTCTGTGCCGATCCACAGAGCGTCGCTTGCTCCAGCAACGATTGAGTTGATGACATTTGATGGAAGTCCATCTTCTGTGGTGTACGTTAAAAATTCTTTGAAATTGAAACGGTTCAAGCCCTCAAATGTCCCTATCCAGATTGATCCGTCGGCACTTTCAGCTAAGCTGCGGATGTTGTTAGAGGATAGGCCGTTCAGGCGACTGTAGTTTTGTGAATTGATGCCGTCATAAGCGGTTATTCCCGCTCGCGTGCCTATCCATAAAATGCCGCGGGAGTCTTCAAAGATACACGAAATGTTTTCGTCAATAAGTTCAACACCGGTGGCCATTGTGATTTTACCGTTCTCCATTTTGGCTAGACCAGCTGGAGTTCCTATCCAAATAGTTCCATTAGCCGATTGAAATAGAGAGGTGATTTGGTCGCTTGGCAAACCATCGGCGACGGTGTAGCTTTTTAGAGTATCGTGTCGTGTTTTATAAAGTCCTCCGCCTAGTGAGCCATACCAGCGATAGCCACTTTTGTCCACTAGTACAGAGGTAATGTTGTCAAATTCTAAACCATCTTCGCGGGTGTAGTAGGTGAAGGCATGTCCAGAATATTTAAAAAGTCCTGATCCTTTTGTTCCAAACCAGGAGTTTTCACCAGAATCCATAATGATGACATTCACCGGATTGTTAGTGAAACCACGTTTGGCATCATAAAGGGTAAACTGATTATTTAGCATTTTCGCGGCGCCTTTTGCGGTACCTATCCAAAGCGCGTCTTCTTGGTCTTTGGTCAATGACAAAATGATGCTACTCGGCAAACCGTCTTTCACGGTATATACCTTGAAACCGTCTTCTTGAATGAGCGCAAGTCCTGCATTAGTAGCCACCCATATTTCGCCATCAATTTCGGTAATGTCGTTTATGCAATTGCTTGGTAGTCCATTTTCAGTAGTGAAAGTGGTGATTTTATCATTTTTCAAAACTGACAATCCGCTTTCACCGCCTATCCATAGTTGTCCTTTTGAGTCGGCGAATAAGCATTTAATGTTGCGCCCCATTTTGCTATTGAGTGCGAAACGCTGAGAGAATCCATCTCCTTTAAATACGGCCAGTCCGCCTTTTTTTGTGCCAACGAAAAGTTCATTTTGATATTCTTCAATGGCGAGTATTTCTTCGTCGGGTAAGCCTTGTTTTCTGCTGAAATTAATGAAATCAAAGCCGTCGTATAAAGTGATTCCTTTTTTGGTTCCAATCCAAATTTTTCCTTGCGTGTCGCGGTAAATGCATTGGGTGTAATTGCTAATTAACCCATCACTTTCTTTGAACTGACGAAAATCAACACCATCGAATTTGATGACGCCTTCATTTGGCGTGGCTATCCAAAGGTAACGAAAGTTGTCTTGCAAGATGTCAACGACCTCACTTGAAGGGAGTCCGTCTTCTATGGTGTACTGAGAAAAGTTGTAACGTTGCGCATTGGAAACTAAAGGCAATAAAAGCAAAAGGACGGCCTGAAAAAGCCGCCTTATGTGTGAGTAGAAAGTGAAGATGATCTTATCTTTTTTCAATAGGAACATATTTCATCTCGGTGTCACCAATGTATATTTGACGAGGTCTGCCGATTGGTTCGTTGTTACCAATCATTTCTTGCCATTGTGCAATCCAGCCCGGTAAACGTCCCAAGGCAAACATTACTGTAAACATTTCGGTTGGAATACCCAATGCTTTGTAAATGATTCCGGAGTAGAAATCTACGTTAGGATAAAGATTTCTTTCTTTGAAGTAGTCGTCGTTTAAGGCAACTTCTTCTAAACTTTTAGCGATGTCTATCAATGGATCTTGAACGCCTAACTCTTTGAGAACATCGTCACATGCTTTTTTGATGATGCGTGCACGCGGATCAAAGTTTTTGTAAACTCTATGTCCAAAGCCCATTAAACGGAAAGAATCGTTTTTGTCTTTTGCTTTTTGAATCCATTTTTCAACGTTTCCGCCGTCGTTTTGAATTTTTTCAAGCATTTCAATTACGGCTTGATTGGCTCCACCGTGAAGTGGGCCCCAGAGAGCAACAACACCGGCTGAGATAGACGAATAAAGGTTGGCTTGTGACGAACCTACGATGCGTACTGTTGATGTGGAACAGTTTTGTTCATGATCGGCATGTAAAATCAACAACATGTCAAGTGCTTTGACAACGGCGCTGTTCAATTCGTAACGCTGTGATGGCAGGTCGAACATCATGTTTAGGAAGTTGCCCGCATAATCCAATTTGTTGCTTGGATAAACACGTGGGTGTCCCATCAAATTTTTATAAGCCCAAGCAGAAATAGTTGGCAATTTACCCATCAAACGGTAAATCGTCAGCATTACTTCTTCTTTACTGCGGTTCGGATTTTGTGATTCAGGGTAGAAAGTCGACAAGGAACAAACCAAAGAGGCTACAACGCCCATTGGGTGAGCTTTTGAAGGATATGCATCAAAAAACTTTCTCATGTCTTCGTGGACAAGCGTGTGTTTTTTAATGTTGTTATTGAAAATTTCCAGTTCTGCTTTGTTCGGCAAATGACCGTGGATCAAAAGATGTGAAACCTCCATAAAAGTAGACTTCTCAGCCAACTCTTCGATAGAGTAACCCCTGTATTTTAAGATGCCTTTTTCACCGTCTAAGAACGTGATAGAACTTTTTGTGGCACCAGTATTTTTGAATCCAGAATCCAAAGTGATTAAGCCTGATTGTGACCGCAATGTTGCGATATCAATGGCTTTTTCGTTTTCCGTTCCGGTGATGACAGGGAGTTTGAATGATTTCCCGTTGTACGATACCTCTGCAAAATCTTCCATGAAGACGCTATTTTG
>CANFBW010000039.1 GCA_947444925.1 Flavobacteriales bacterium
ATAAAAGAAGTTCAAGGGAAGGCGCCGAAATTTGGCGAAGATTGTTACATCGCAGAAAATGCAACCATTGTAGGTGATGTTCAATGTGGTGACCAATGTAGTTTTTGGTTTAACGCTGTGGTTCGTGGCGATGTTCATTACATTAAAATGGGCAACAAAGTGAATGTGCAAGATGGTGCATGCATTCACGCTACGTATGAAAAATATCCAACAAACATTGGCAACAATGTATCCATTGGACACCATGCTTTGGTTCATGGTTGCACGGTACACGACAATGTGTTGATTGGCATGGGTGCCATCGTGATGGACAACTGTGTCATTGGCGAGAATTCTATCATTGCAGCTGGCGCAGTATTGACGCAAGGAACGATTGTAGAGCCGGGATCAATCTTTGCTGGAGTGCCTGCAAAATTCATCAAAAAAGTGGATGTTAAATTGCAAGAAGGTGAGATCAATCGGATTGCCAACAACTACGTGAAGTATTCGGGATGGTTTAAATAGAACTTTGATATGAAAAATCAAAAAGAAGCAAGAATTTTCGGCGCATATTTTTTTATAGGGCTTTTAATTGAGTGGTTTCTTTTTTGGTTATTTCCTAACACAGGGATGGGGGGAATGATTTGTTGGCCTATAGCAATTATCTTGTCTACTTTAATTGGGTTTGTTTTATATAAACTTGTTATGATTCCTCTCAGTCTTTGGATGGTCATTCCAATAGCTGTCGTTTTACTAGTGTTTCAAACGAAAGTTCAATTAGGATTAATGCCACAGGATTTTGGAGGAAAGCCTTCGCAACAAATATCTGAAGCAAAAGCAGCATATTGTAATTATGATAAAATACACGTTGCGCAATCTCAGTTTTCCAGTAGTTATGAGGTGATTGTCTTTAAGTATAAATTTCAATACGTAGAAAAGAGCCGTACAAAAAATATTAAATTGAATACAGGAATTGAGAGGGTATTATATTATTTATTAGAAAGCAATAAACTTCCAGTGGATTCAACAGCGACTTCACTCAATAGATAACCATCCTCCCACTGCCCTGCATAGGGTCTTTGTTAATTACGTAATTTTTTCAACTGCAAGCCTCCGCTTTAATTTGCGGCAATAGCAGGGCGAGCAACGATTGACTTAGAATTCAAAATGTGATGATTGCGCGCTTACATGGTAGCATATGGTTTTGAGCGATCAAAAGAACGATTTAATATGGGTGGGGCGGAATTATTAAAAGTGAAGATATCGAATATTCATCCCATGGGCTAAGGTGTTAGATGGATTGTCTGTTTTTCCAAGTAGATTCATCCATTTTAGTATGGATTATCCCAAGAATAATTATGACTGAGTTGTCAATGAAAAAGAAAATTCCAAAAGGAAAACGTTTGGTAAACGTCCTTCGTATTTCACGGTGTTTCTTTTGAAAATAGAGAGGATTTTTTTGAATTCGTTTTATTTCAGCCTCAGTGGCAAATAGAAATTCTAAGCCAAGGCCAATTCTTTGTTCTTCATAAAATAAATAAGCATTTTGCAAATCCCGTTCAGCTTCGGGTTTAATTAAAATGGAATAACTCATTTTCTCTTAAGGATTCTTGCTTTTGCTTCTTCCCAAGTTGAACCTTGAGTTGGATTTTTTAAATGAGATTTTATTCTATTATCAAGTTCCTTTTTAATTGCATCACTAACTTCAAGGTTTTCTGATTTGGGGTCATTAATAATACTATCCCATATGGCTTCTACCATAAACATTCTTTCTGTCACGCTGAGATTTAATATGTCTTTCATTTCCATAGCGCTTGTATTTATACTAAATATACGAATAATCCATATTATTTGTTTTCATGTTTTCGGAAGCAGCAGCCTTTATGCTGAAGTTTGGTGGTACACAAGATCAATATTGCTTTAGAAATCAATGTGCTGACATCATTTAACATGGGTAAATCCAATGGCATAACCCTTGAAATTGTTGGTGCCCAAAAGAATGGACTGCCTTTCAGAAATACCAAGGCCCTTTTTTTTCTATTGTATATCATCCACCAAATAGTTTTAAAAAAGATTAGGGAGCATATTCTCGCGCGCAAAATCTAAATAAGGCAGATCAGATAATTATGCCTTTCATTTCCACAAATTCACTTCCTTCAACTTCACTTTAGCGCCAAAAAAAACTTTGGTGCTTTCTTCAAAGGATTTTGTGTAGTCGGAAACGTAAAATTCGTGTTTGGGATTGGTCTTAGTCGACAGTATTTTTTGCGCTTTGAGGGCATCTTTTACTGAATGGGCAACGATATCAGCGCTGTTTAGAATTTTTATTTTTTGCTTCTTTTTTTTGTACACCGCTTCTATTTCTTTTTGAATCAATGGATAGTGTGTGCATCCCAATATTAGGGCGTCAATATTTTTTAAAGCGCTTTTTTCTAAATAGGCAGATATGATGGTTTTGCTGATGTTGTTGTTGAAGAAACCTTCTTCAATCATGGGCGCCAGAAGCGGTGTTGCAAGTGAGTTGGTTTGAATATTTGCATTCGCTTTTTTGATGGCTTTCGGATAAACACGCGAATTGATGGTACCTTTGGTGCCAATGAGTCCGATTGTGTTTTTGTTGAAATGCTGAGCGACAAATTCCACCACAGGATCAATAACGTTGAGCACAGTAGTAGTGGCAACGTGCTCTGCAGTGCTTTTTCGGGCTGCAGCTGATGCGGTATTGCAGGCGATGACAATGATTTTGCACTTTTTCAGCAGCAAGAAATCGGCGATGTTTTGCGAATAAAATTGAATGGCGCTTGCCGATTTGTCGCCGTAGGGCACGTGGGCAGTATCGCCGAAATAAATAATTTTTTCGTTGGGGAGTAGCTTGCTTATGGCATTGGCGACGGTGAGTCCACCGATGCCTGAGTCAAAAATTCCTATGGGTTGTTGGGAGCTTGCCATATAAAAAAAGCACTCCACCTTTTGAGTGGAGTGCTTAAGTTTAGTTTGTTATTTTGCTGCTGGAGCTATGCCTGGAGCCACTGCGGCAATGCCCAATTCTTTTTTCACTAAGTCGGTGATGTCAATGCCTCCTTCGTGGTACAATGCAACACCAGTGCTGATGTCAAATATGTATGCAAACTTACCTGCTTTGGCTACTTTGTCAATAGCGTCTTTCACCTTTTTTTGCAAAGGCTCCAACATTTTTTGCTCTTGTTCTTGCAATTGCGATTGCGCACTTTGTTGAATCGTATTGATTTCTTCTTGCAATGCTACCAATTTTGCTTCTGTTGCTTCTTTCACCATAGGAGACATCGTAGAGATACCTGCTTTGTATTTGTTTAAAGTACCGGTGTATTCAGATTCTTTGGTGGCCAATTCTTTTTTGAAAAATTCAAGCAATTGTTCCAATTGAACTTTGATAGAGTCTCGTTGCGGCATCGCAGTAACCACGTCAGAAGAATTTACATGTCCAATTTTTTGTGCTTGCGCATACGTCGACAAGTTGAACAAAAGTGCAGCGGCAAGGCTTAAAATAATTTTAGGTGCTTTCATTGTAGATTTAGATTAATTAATGTCCGAGTTGTTTTAGAATATCGTTGCTGTGTTCGTTTTTTGAGCTTATGTACAAAACCGAAGTGCTGCCAGCTTTGTCAATAATGAGAGCGTATCCTTTGCTTTCCGCCAATGACTTTATAGCAGCAAATACTTTGTCTTGAATAGGTTTTACGAGTTTTTCGCGTTCTTTGAAAAGATCGCCGTCTTTGCCAAAATACTTTTCTTGGAGGTCTTGCAGCTCTTGCTCGCTTTTTTCAATTTCTTGTTCTTTTTTAGTGCGCATTTCTTGCGACAATAAAATTTTATCGGCTTGGTAGTTTTTATACAATTGGTCGATCGCTACTTTTTTGACTTCGATTTCTTTTTGCCAATCCAATGCTATTTTTTCGAGTGTACTTTGTGCGCTTTTGTATTCGGGGATGTTGTCGAGAATGTACTTAGTGTCTACGCAGCCCACTTTTTGTGCGCTCAGCGCCAAAGTGCAAACAAGAGACAATAAGAGGAAAATGTTTTTCATTTTGTGTGTTATATCGCGGCGAAGTTAAAAATTTATAGGCAAACTTATTCAATGACTATGCAAAGCCTGTTCCAAAATTACCATCCGCTAAAATTACCGCCAATCATAAAGGTAGTGTTCCATCCTGGAGCAGGCAATTTATCGAAGCCATAACCTACATCAACGCCTAATAAACCAAACATCGGCATGAATATGCGCACGCCTACACCAGCTGATTTTCGTGCTTCAAAAGGGGAAATGCGCGATACATCTGTCCACGCGCGCCCTGCCTCAGCAAAAGCCAGGGCGAATATTGTGGCTGATGGATTTAATGAGATCGGGTAGCGCAATTCCATAGTGTACTTAACCGCCGCAACACCACCCGTTGCTGGTGTTACACCTTCAGTTGCGTACGTTTCTGAATATCCACGAAGCGCAATGATTTCTCTACCATCGACATTGAAGTTGGCCAAACCGCTACCGCCCAAGTAGAAGCGTTCAAAAGGCGAGTATGCTAAGCCGCTATTGTATCTGCCCATGACGCCAAAATTGACTTTGGTGTACAAGACCAAGTTGTCAAATATTTTATTGTACCACTCTGCTTGAATTTTGAATTTGTTGTACTCTACCCAGTTGAATTTGGCGGGGTCTAAGTTCGGAATTTTATCTATGATGCTTCTCCATGGTGGTGTTAATTGCAGTGTCATGGTAATGTTAGAGCCGCTGCGGGGATAAATGGGTTGATCAACAGAGTTTCTGGACAACACAAACTTTAAATTCATGCTGTTGAGCAAGCCCTTGGCAACACTCAGTCCAGTAAAATTGTCAACGTCGTAAAATTGGTAGGTCAACGAGCTCTGCAAGGTGAAAAAGTCATCGGGCCATTTAAGTCTTTGTCCAAAGCCCATGGAAGCAGTTGAAACATATTGGTGACCTCCAGTAGTAACATCAGAGTACCGTGTATGTGCTAATGAGAAGCTTAAAGAATTCGGTTTTTTTCCGCCAAGCCACGGTTCAACAAACGACATGTTGTAGCCTTGATAAAAGGTTCCCGTGGACTGCGCTCTAATGCTTAAAGTTTGTCCATCTCCCGAAGGAAGTGGCGACCAAGATTTGGCATCCAATATCTTTTTGCTTGAAAAATTGTTGAAAGACAAACCCAAAGTTCCAACTAATCTACCGTTTCCGAAACCAGCTGACAGTTCTACTTGATCGGATGGTTGTTCTTCAACGATGTATTCGATATCAACGGTTCCGTCAACTGGATTTGGTTTTGGGTTGACCGACATTTTTTGTGCGTTGAAATATTTGAGCTGCGACAATTCTCTTTGCGAACGAATGATGTCGGAGCGACGAAAAAGTTGTCCCGGTTTGGTGCGTATTTCACGCATCACTACGAAGTCACTGGTTTTGGTATTGCCCATCAAGGTTACTTTGTTGATGCGCGCTTGTTTTCCTTCGTAAATACGCATGTCAATGTCGATAGAGTCGTTTTCAATTTTCACCTCTTTGGGTTGAATGTTGAAGAACAAATAACCGTCGTCGAGGTAAAGCGAACTAATGTCTTGCCCGTTAGGATCCATGGTCAACTTGGCGTTCAGGTTTTGCATGTTGTAAACGTCGCCTGTTTTGATAGCGAGGATGCGATTCAATTCTTCTGCAGAATATTTTGTGTTGCCGCTCCAGGTGATGTTTCTGAAATAGAATTTTTTTCCTTCTTCAATGTAGATGTCAATTAGCAAGCGGTTTTCGTTCAGTTTTTTAACCGTGTCGGCAACAATGCGGGCATCACGAAATCCTTTTGCGTTGTAATTGGCAATGATTTCAGGCAGTTCGTTGTTGTAATCACTTTCTCCAAAAGAGCCATCTTTAAAAACATTCCACCATCTGTATCGTTTGTTTTCCTTAAGCGCTCCGCGCAATTTAGCACTGGAAATAGCAGTGTTGCCGTGGAAGGTGATCTCCTGAATTTTTACTTTTTGTCCTTTGTCGACAATGATTTTCAAATTGACTTTGCTGCCATCTGCTGAATCCGGACTTTCTTGAATTTCTACCTTGGCATTCGCTCTCCCTTTGTCGGCATAGTGTTTAAGGATGAGGTTTTTGGTGTTGCGCAATAGATTATCGGTAACGGGTTTGTCTTTTTCTAGGGAAATTTTTTCGCGGATGTCTTTTTTGTCAGTTTTGCTGATGCCTGAAAAACTGTATTTGTTTAGGCGTGGACGTTCTTTAACGACAATCAACAAGCTTATTCTATTGCCGTCCATGTTCGTGTATAGCAATTGAACGTCTTCAAAAAAACCTAAATCCCATAATTTTTTGATGGCGGTTGCTGCTTGGTCACCCGGCCATTTAAAAACCGATCCTACATTGAGTCCCGACCATGAAACTACTTGCGATTTTCCTGCGGTCACTGCGCCCGATACATCTACGTTGTCAATGATATATTCTTGTTGAGCAGTGGCATTTTTAGCGCCACCTTGCGCGAAGGCTGCAATGCAAACTAAGATAAAAAAAAGTGTGGATAGGAAATACTTCATGTTTAGGCTGTAATTTGCTCAGTGGTCATTCCAAAACGTCTTTCTCTTTTTTGGAAATCAAGGATGGCTGTATAAAAATCATCTTCTCTGAAGTCAGGCCAGAGTGTTTCAGTGAAGTACAGTTCAGCGTAGGCCAATTGCCAAAGTAAAAAATTGCTGATGCGGTATTCTCCGCTGGTGCGTATCATTAGTTCGGGGTCAGGAAACTGGCTTGTGTTGAGGTATTGACCAATCGTTTTTTCTTCAATTTGATCGGCATTGATTTTGCCTTCAGCAACATCTTTCGCAATGTTTTTTACAGCGTTGGTGATTTCCCAGCGAGAGCTATAACTCAAGGCCAGTATTAAGTTTAGCTTGGTGTTGTGCTTGGTATTGTTGATCGCTTCTTGCAACTTGGTTTGACATTTTTGTGGCAATGAAGTGGTGTTGCCAATGGTGTGCAAACGGATGCTATTCTCATTTAGTGTCTTCAATTCCCCATTGATGGTATCAACGAGCAATTCCATGAGTGCGTTGATTTCTGCCTGCGGACGGTTCCAGTTTTCAGTGGAGAAAGCGTAGAGTGTTAAGTTTTGAACGCCAGTCTTTACTGCCGCTTCTAAGGAGGCGCGTACCGCCTTGACCCCATTTTGGTGGCCAAAGATGCGCATCATACCTTTCTTCTTTGCCCATCTGCCATTGCCATCCATGATGATGGCCACGTGTTTTGGGACATTCGTTTTATTTATTTTTTCGAGCAAGGCCATCTAATAAAACAATACTTTTTTTTGAAGGTGTAAATGTAGTTTTTTTCTGTGTATTTTTGTTAGTAAAACCCTTGATTTTCTTGGTGCTTTAGTTGTTGTCGCGACAAATCGCTTCTTTGCCTAATTTAAATGAGAGCGTGATACCCGTAAATACATACCAATCACTGGTTTTACTGTCACCACGTTGTTTGTTTTGAATACTTTCTGAGGCAATGTTTGTTTGGTTTGCCATTTGGTTTGCCTCAGAAGAGAGTTGTTGCGGATTGGCGTAGGTCAAACTAACGTCGTCCAGATAGTCAGTGAAAGTTTTTCTGATGCCCCATTCAGCACTGATGGCGAAGCGTTTTATTTTGTATTTTACACCGAGCCCCATAGGAATGGCGATTTGGTGCAAAAAATATTTGTGTCTATCAGGAAAAGCAGCTGTTCCTTGGCCTTCAGTGCTCAAAGGTTGCAAGTCTACCCAATCGCCACCTAGTTTTCCTTGCGGATTAAAGTAGAAGTAATTGAGTCCGCCAAAAATAAAGGGGGTAATGCTGCGCTGGGCGTCCTTGTACAAAGCGAATTCATAGAAATTGAATTCAAAAACACCGCCCACTTCTATGACTGCAGATTTAAAAGAGAGGTTTCTGTTTTTTTCGAAAGCATTTTCCGAATTGGCGTCTGATCCCTGCATTTCACCATAGTTGATGAAAGAGCGGAGGGCGTAATGTCCATTGAAGTTTCGTCGGTAAAAAAAGCCTCCACCAGGTCTTAAATATTGTAGCGGAAAATGGCTGTGGTTTAGTTCGCCTAGATAATAGGAAGTGCCTGCAAAAATGCCGACTTCGGAATAGGGGCGAATGACAAAGAATGAAAAACTTTTTATAGGAAATGACAACAACAGCAAAAAGAAAACAAACATCAATGAGTGTGGCATAAAGAAAATTCTATGCCTGTACAACGACATGCTCGCTCAGAAATTGTTTAGTTGAACTTCGGTAAGTTGTTTCTACCTGTTTTCAATTTGTAGTTAACGGAAACCGTCAAGAACATATAGATGTCATTGTCAGTGGGGTCACCACGCTGCTGACCAGCTCTGTAGTCAGGATTGGTGCCGAAATTCGGGTCTGCAAAGTAGGCTGCGGAGGGACCGAAATTTGTTGCAATGGTCGCATTGTCAAAGTAGGTAGTACTCACATTGTCAATGTAATCAGTGAATGTTTTGCGCATTCCGTACTCAATTCCTACCAACCACAGTTTGTCAATGGCATATTTGAAGCCAAATCCAAGTGGAATGGCCAATTGAAGTTGGCTATAGTCTCTTCTCGTCGCGATGACTGTTTGCCCTTCGCTGTGTTGATTGGCTATAGACAACCAGGCTCCTGTGGCGTCCTGTCCTTCAGGATTAAAGTAAAATCCAGCGATGCCTATAAAACCATATGGATATAGTTCCAATGCTTTTTTCCCTTTGATACCGCGCAATCTATAGCGGTGACCAACTTTCTCTTTGATGGCCATGAATTCATAGCGCGCACCAAATTCAAAAATATTTGATCTAAATTGCAATAGTCGGTTTTCTCTGTTGGCCCATTGCGTTAATCTGTCATCGCCAGTAACTATTCCGTAGTTGAATTCAACCTTAACGGCTTGTCGTGGATCTAATTTGTAGCGAATTCCGAAATTTACGGCCGGACGAGTCGTGTTGATTTCAAGGTCATTGAAATAGTCAGTGCCTATTTGGTTGGCTCCACCTAAGTCTCCTAAGAAATTAGAGATGCCAGCACCTAAGCAAACTTCGTATCTAAGGCGTTTCCATTGCGCGTAAGTTTGCGCTTTTACAGTACCAGACAGCATGAATATGCTCAGTATAGCAACAATATATTTCATCGAATTATTTTTCACTCTTGGCAAATATATATAAAATACATCATTAGTAAAATAGAAATATTAGTTTCTGGTGTCTAAACCCCAGTTGAGTTTGTTTCTTAAGGTGTTTGAGAAGGAGTGTCCTTTGATACGGACAATATTTGCTTTGAAATCCCCTTTTTCAATGATGAGTTCGGTACTTTCGTCAATGCTAAAGTTTCTTGAATCTAAGGAAATTAAGAATTCGTTTCCGCGTCCTTCCATTTTCAATTTTATTTTTTTGCTATTGGGAATAATGAGTGGACGAACATTTAAATTGTGTGGTGCAATTGGTGTAATGATGAAAACGCCAGATTGTGGCATGACGATAGGGCCGTTACAACTCAGTGAATAGCCGGTTGATCCTGTTGGTGTTGATATGATGAGTCCGTCGGCCCAGTATGACGCTAAGTATTCGTCGTCAATGTAGGCGTGCACAATGATCATGGACGATGAATCTTTTTTATGAATCGTAATTTCATTGAGGGCAAAGTTGTTGATGCCTATGGCTTTGTTGCTACTTAATACTTTAAGTGTACTTCTTTCATCAAGGAAATAATCGCCATTCAAGATGCTCTGCATTGAGCTCAAAGTGTCCGTTGAGGTGATGCTGGATAGAAATCCTAGGCGGCCAGTGTTGATACCAATGATCGGAATTCCTGTGTCACGAACCATCAACAGCGATTCTAAAATAGTTCCGTCGCCACCTAAGCTGCAAAGAAAGTCGATGTTTTTTATTTCATCGGGAGAATTAAAAGTTGCAGTGCTCTTAAGGCTTGGTACCTTTTCAGAGATTTTGTTTAAAAAAGGTTCGTATATGGCGTATTCAATGTTTTTGTGTTCGTCGAGGTAACGAAAGAAGTCGAGGAAAATATCCTTTTTGAGTTCGTTGTATTCCTTTCCAAAAATGGCCAGTTTCATATGGGGTTGTTGTTTTATAGCTGTTTCCCATTAAATAGGAGCGATAAAGCTAAGATAAATCCCCGACAGTCCCTTTTTATTGATCGAATATTCTAAGCGCAGTACTTTGTCGTAGTACGTCACAAAGTCGAGACCTAAGCCATAACCCATTAATAAATTGTTAGACAAAGTATTGACGTTGCTTTTGGTGTAGTCGCGAATGTAGCCGAAATCCAGAAGGGCGTTCAAATATATGGCGAAATGAAAAGTGTTGAATTTTTCAAAGGGCAGGTAGGGTACTTTGAATACGTGTGGCTTCATCAATTGGTATTTCAAATTGGATTTCACAACGATATAGTTGGTGCCGCTGATGAGGTAGGGTTCATAGCCGCGAACGTCTTCGGGAGCAAAGCCTAGTCCGCGGGCGATATAAAATGGAACAGAAGGACTACTGTATATTTTCGCACGCGATCCAGTAGCGAAGTAAAAGCGACCTTTGAGCTGCGTAAAGTACTCCGCTGTGCAGGTTAGGCTGGCAGTATTTATTTGCGTATTGGTAAAATTGAATCCGTATTTTTTTATTTCGAGCTCATAATCGTAGCCCGCAAGAGGGTAGTTTTTAGAGTCGCGCTTGTCTTTTTTATACAAGTACCGCAAAGAAAAGTAAGCCGCTCGGCTATTGCCATTGCCTAAATAGTTGGGATTTTCATGAGTACTTACTATGGTGTCTTGCACTTGTATGGCATCATAATCAAGACGTACAGAATGTGTTTGGTACAATTTTGATCGGTAGTTGTAATCAATAAAAGCGTTGAATTCATTGCGCATAATGGCATTGACGTCTTTTAAATAGGTGATTTTGTCATTTGCGCTTTCGTAATAGATTTCATGCCTTTTTACGGAGAGAAATGAAAAGTTTAATCCATGGTTTTTGGTTTTGATGAGGTAGGGAATTTTGTATAGCACGCCAATTTCTTGCGAATAGCCGAATTTGAGTTTGAGCTCCATGGTTTCTTGTCGTCCCCATAAATTGTATTGATTAAGATAGAGTCCATAGCTAAGTCTGTCTAGTGTACGGTATTGCCACCAATCGAAAAAATTTCGATCTTCAAATTGTGCGCTTGGCTGAGGCCAAGTGTACCATCTTTCTTTCAGTGTTATTATTATTGTTATTCCACTGCTGTCGCAGATGGGACTCAGGTTGGCAAAGTTAAAAAGTCCTGTATTTAGTAGGTTTTGCTTGCTGCGCAACGCCTTTGTTTCATAGTCTTTGATGCTCAATGTATCACCTATTTTGAAGGTGAGTTCTTTTTGTACAATGTACGCTTTAGTGATTTTGTTTCCTTCAATAACAATTTTGCTGATGATAAAGGTGCTGTCTTGGCTAAAAAGATAGATTGAGGAAAGGATGAAAATTAAAGCAGCAGCAAGTGTCTTGGACATTACATGTTGAGATAATTCATGAAAAGGTCATAGCGTCGCTCCAAATCTTCGTCAAAAGTACTTTGGTGGTAGCTTTCTTTCACTGTGTATTTATAGCGTTCAAAAGTTTGAATGATGCGAGAAAGGTCTACAATATTGATCTTTAGAATTACTTCCAATTTTGTTGAATCACTGGTTGTTGCAGTGGAGCAGTTCAATATTTTGGCGCCATCAGATTCCACTATTTGCGCAATCTGCGAAAGGGAATAGTCGTTCATGTTTAGCTCCAGCACTACCACGCCGCCAGGTTCATTGGCCGAAGTGAGGCGAGAAAAAGAATATGCGATGTCTTGCGACAAGATAGAGCCGACATACTTTTCTTTGTCGTCGAGCACAGGGATTACCGATATTTTGGCTTCTCCCATAATTTTAATGACTTCGAAAAGATGGTTTTGCAAGCGCACAAAAGGGCGCATCAAGGCAAGTTTTTGTTTCTTGATGCTGTCGCCCGTGTCTTCAAAGAAGTTGTAGATGTCGTTGTCAGAAATCAAGCCTAAGTACTCACCGTCCTTCACAATCGGGATGTGTGATACCCTATTTTCGTCCATCATCGCAAGCGCGTCATCACCACTGTTCTGAGGTTTCAGAAAAGGAAGATCATACGATATTAATTCACTTGCAAGCACGGCAATTATTGGTTTTTTGGTACAACAAACATACGAGATTCACATCTAAAACACAAAGCAAAGATAAATAGTACGTTTGACACTTAGTATTTTTTACTTTTGCTTTAATATAAAGTTCCATTGATGACGAGATTAAGTGTAAATATTAATAAGATTGCCACACTCCGAAACTCGAGAGGAGGCAATGTGCCCGATTTGATTCAAGTGGCGAAGGATTGCGAACGATTTGGTGCCGAAGGCATTACAGTGCATCCGCGTCCAGATGAGCGACACATACGATATGCCGATGTGCATGAACTTAAAAAGGTAGTGCGCACAGAATTTAACATCGAAGGATATCCCAGTCGCGATTTCATGGATTTAGTCTTTTCAGCAAAGGCCGATCAGGTGACTTTGGTTCCTGATCCACCAGAGGCCATCACCTCAAGTGCTGGGTGGGATGCCAAAAAGAATTTGGGTTTTTTGCAGGAAGTTGTACAAGCCTTTAAAGAAAAAAGCATTCGTACATCCATTTTTATGAATCCTGATGTTGATCAAATAGAATGGGCTGCGAAAACAAATTGTGATCGTATTGAGTTGTACACTGAAGCATACGCAACACAGTACTCATCGAATGCTGAGGCAGCGGTTTTGCCCTATCAAAAGGCAGCAAATAGGGCTTTTGAGTTGGGGTTGGGATTGAACGCGGGGCATGATTTGAATTTGCATAACTTGGCCTATTTTGCTCGAAACACAAAGGGTTTGCTTGAAGTATCTATAGGTCATGCATTGATTGCCGATGCTTTGTATATGGGATTAGAAAACACGATTCAATTGTATCTTAGAGAACTTCGTCATGCTGCTGAATTATAAAGTATTGGGCGAAGGGACTCCCTTGCTTATTTTGCATGGGTTTTTAGGATCTCTTGACAATTGGCAGTCGATCGCCAAGGAATTGTCAAGCACATACAAAGTGTATCTTTTGGACTTTCGCAACCATGGGAAGAGTGCGCATAGTATTGAGCACAATTATACTTTGATGCAGCGAGACGTTTTGCAATTTATGGACGATCAAAATATTCGCTTGGCACATATTTTAGGCCATTCTATGGGAGGTAAGGCGGCAATGTTTTTTGCCACTCAGCATCCTGAAATGGTTGATCAATTGATTGTGGTAGACATTGGTCCAAAGTATTATCCGCCGCATCATCAAAATATTTTGTCGGCCTTGCAAGCTGTTAATTTGCCTGCCATTAATAGTCGTCAAGAAGCTGAGCGTATCCTGATGGAGTATTTGAATGATATTGGCATTGTCCAATGGTTAATGAAGAATTTAAAGCGTGAAAGCGGTGAATCATTTTCGTGGAAATTTAATCTATGCGGGTTGGCGAAGGAGTTTGAAAATATTGGAGAAGCACTGCCAACTGACGCCTATTTTCCTAATTCGACGTTGTTTATTAGAGGAGGACGATCGAATTATATTTTGGACGAAGATATAGAAGTAATCACCCAGCATTTTCCGACGGCAATGTTGTCTACCGTTTCCTTGGCCGGACATTGGGTGCATGCCGAGCAACCTGAAGAATTTGTGGCGCTAATTCGTAATTTCCTTAAAAACCACTAATTTAACGCTCTATAATTATTTTTTATGCCCACATCACTAGTCATCATTCCTACTTACAACGAAAAGGAAAACATTGAAGCCATAGTGCGCAAGGTTTTGTCGTATCCCGAAGGCTTTCACATGTTGATTGTTGACGATGGGTCTCCTGATGGTACCGGCCAAATTGTTAAAAATTTACAAAAGGAATTTGAGGGAAGGCTGCATCTGAAAGAGCGTTCAGGTAAGTTGGGTTTGGGTACTGCATACATTTTTGGTTTCAAGTGGGCCATAGAAAAGCAATACGATTATGTTTTTGAGATTGACGCTGATTTCTCACACAATCCTGATGATTTGTTGCGCTTGTTTCAAGCCTGCAAGGATGGTGCTGATATGGCAATTGGTTCTCGCTACGTAAACGGTGTAAATGTAGTGAATTGGCCCATGTCGCGCGTTTTGACGTCGTATTATGGCTCAAAATATGTGCGTGCGGTAACAGGTATGACCATTAGAGATACCACGGCAGGATTTAAATGTTATACTAAAAAAGTATTGGAGACCATAGACCTAGACGATATCAAACTGATTGGTTACGGTTTTCAAATTGAAATGAAGTTTAGAGCGTGGAAGCACGGTTTTAATATCAAAGAAGTGTCCATCATCTTTCAAGACCGCACACAAGGCGCGTCGAAGATGAGCAAAGGAATCGTAAAGGAGGCGTTGTGGGGAGTGATGGCAATGAAAATTAAATCTTGGTTTACAAAATACAAACAAGCTCATGAAAACCTTAATTAAGGACGCTTCCATTGTCAATGAAGGCCGCATTTTTGTTGGCAGTATTTTAATAGAAGACGGAAAGATTGCCCGAATTTTTGAAGGCACTGCCAACGAATACCAGAATGAAAATACAGCGGTCATTTCTGCTAAGGGTAAGTATGTTTTGCCTGGATTGATTGACGATCAAGTACATTTTAGAGAGCCTGGACTAACGCACAAAGGAAATATTTATTCTGAATCGCGCGCTGCCGTGGCAGGAGGAATCACTTCTTTTATGGAGATGCCCAACACCGTTCCGCAAACAACAACACTTGCTTTATTGGAAGATAAATTTGACATCGCTGCACAAAACAGCATTGCCAATTATTCTTTTTTTATTGGTGCAACGAACGACAATACAGATGTTCTCATCGACGCTGATCCGACGATTACTGCAGGTATTAAAATATTTATGGGATCTTCTACAGGCAATATGCTGGTGGACAACCATGAGGTGCTCAACAATATTTTTAGCAAAGCAAAAATGTTGATCGCCACACATTGCGAAGATGAACAAACGATCAAAAATAATTTAGCACAGTACCAAGCAAAGTACGGCGACAACATTCCTTTTGAGATGCACCATTTGATCAGAAGTGAAGAAGCGTGTTACAAGTCATCGTCGTTTGCAGTAGCTCTGGCTAAAAAACACAACACCCGTTTGCATATTTTGCACATCTCGTCGGCCAGTGAAGTTGAGCTATTTGACAACAGCATGCCTTTGTCGCAAAAACGAATCACATCCGAAGCTTGTACGCATCACCTTTGGTTTAGTGACGCCGACTATTTAGAAAAAGATCGATGGATCAAGTGGAATCCGTCAGTGAAAACGGCGAAGGACAGAGATGCTGTTTGGGAAGGCGTTTTGAATAACAAAATTGATATTATTGCCACCGACCATGCACCGCATAGCTTAGAAGAGAAGCAAGGCCCGTATTTGAAAGCGCCATCAGGCGGACCATTGGTGCAGCATGCGCTGCCAGCGATGTTGCAAATGGTGAAGCAGGGTCGTATTTCATTGGAGCGTGCCGTGGAGAAATTGTGTCATGCGCCTGCGCTTTGTTTTCAGATACACCAGCGCGGATTTATTCGCGAAGGCTATCATGCCGACTTGGTGATGGTGGATTTGAACGATCCTTGGACTGTTGATAAAAGTAATATTTTGTACCATTGCGGGTGGAGTCCTTTTGAAGGAACAACTTTCGATGCCAAAGTAATTACCACCTGGGTCAATGGTTCAATCGTATACAAAAATGGCTCCGTTGTTGAGAACGGAGCCATGGGTCAGCAAATTCGATTTGCCAGATAATACTAATTTCCTTCCACCGGTTTTGCTTGTGAATCAGTGATGGTGTTCACGTTCATATCGATGATTTGGTCTTCTTTCCAATAGCCAATGTATTGTGCGCTGTTCAACCAAGTGTATTTGCCGTAACCTTCTCTTTTGTCAAGTTTCCAGTTGCCAAGGTATTTACCGCCTTTCACCCAAACGTATTGTCCCATTCCTTCTCTTTTCCCAACTGCGAAGTCGCCAAAATATTTGTCGCCGCTCAAGAAAATGTAAGTGCCTTTGCCGTGAATTTTACCGGCCTTCCATTGACCTTCGTACTGATCTCCATTTGGAAATTTAAAGGAACCGCTGCCTTCATAGCAATTTCCTTTAAAACACTGAGCGTTCAATTCACTAGTAAATACGGTGCTTGCAACACATAAAACGATTAAAAAGGCTGTTTTCATATTTTGTTAATTTTAATAGAAGCGGTTAAGATATCAATAATTACTCAACCATCTTACGCGTAAATGTCTACTTTAGGTTGCAAAAGTTGTAAAAACTTTAGAGATTTCTATTATAATTGCCATTAAATATGAAGTATTTCTTTTATGTTCTGGTATTTTTTGTTGCGTTTTCTTGCGTACCTGAGGCTGAACCAAGTGCTGAAGTGCCGCCAGTCGGGGTTATTGATACCACCACTTTTACCATGATACTTGCCGATATGCACATAGTTGATGCTGCCGCGCGCTTTCAAATGTTTCCCGACAACAGGCGCGTGCCTGAAAAGTACAGCCAGTATTTGGGTGTGCTCAAAAATTACAATGTAACGAAGGCTCAGTGGGACAGCACGATGACCTATTATTCATCTCGACCACAACATTTTGATCATTTGTACATTCGTGTGTTGGAGATCTTAAGTGAGAAACAGGCGAAAATAAAAACGATTCCCGATTCAACTTTAGCGCACTGATTGGTAATAAGCGCTGCTGTCTTTGATCGCTTCGTCAATCGGAATAAATTTGTGCCCTAGTGTTTTTGTTATTTTTTCATTGGAATAGAACGTTTTTTTAAACGCCGACTCGCTATTTTCTTTTGAAACCAGTGGTTCTGTGCCGAATAGGAAGGAACGCAGTGCCTCCACACGCCAAATTATTGCTGCCATCCATGGTTTTGCTTCCTTGCTGGGTTTGGGCAAGTTTAAATTGACAGCAATTTGATCAAACACTTCTTTAAAAGATCGATTTTCACCAATCACCAAAAAACGTTCATTTGCAATGTTACTGCGCATTAGTTGAAGCATAACTGCTGAAACATCGCGAACATCTACAAATCCATTGACGCCACGCGTATAGTATTTTAGTCCTTTTTGAACTTTGCTGAAGAGTGAAGCGCTAGACTGATCAGCCTTTCCTGGGCCAATGATAACCGATGGGTTGACAATCAACGCGTTCAGCCCTTCTTCCATGGCGCGCCAAACTTCCATCTCGGCTGCTTTTTTTGTGATGGCGTAGTTGGATCGTCCATCTGCGCTGATCCACAGGCTTTCTTCGGTTATTTTTCCGTCACTGATCGATTCACCCAATACCGCGGTGGAGCTGACATGGCAAAATTTCTGTATGTTCCAGCGCAGTGCTGCGTTGACCATGTTTTGAGTGCCTTCTACATTAATTTTGAAGAGCAGGTCCCTGTCTTTTTTTAAAAATGAAACCGCTGCGGCGCAATGGTAAACCTGCGTACAGCCTTCCATTGCATCTAGCGATGAGGTGTCGTTGATGTCGCCTTCAATCCATTCGAGGTTGTTTAGTAATTTTTGGTCGAGCGCATAAAATTGTGTGATGTTCAAAAAGGAATCGATGGGGCTATTTTTGCGTTTTAACGCGCGAATTTTTTCACCACTCTTTAACAGGTCGCAAATCAGCCGTGTGCCCAACAATCCCGTGCCACCTGTGATGAAAATCATTTAATGCTTTTGCAGCAAATATAGGAATTGAAAAATTATTTTAATGTGCTATGGAATTATATTTGTAGTGTTCCCCATCGAATTGAGTAGCGATTGAAAATCTACAGAAAACACATTTGTTTATTGCTTTGTGCTGCGGAGCTACGCAATGTTTTACGGGTCAAAACTGCTTCGATAGGTCTTCGCATGAAATTGATGTAAAAAAATACTATTTATTGAGAAGCAGTTGAGTAGCAATCAAATCATTCCAGCTAATTTGTCTTTGCGCTGGCGGGCACAAAGTTTTTTGACAATCGGTTGGCAAATTCCAAATACTGAGCAGAACGGAGCGGCAGTTGTTTTGGAGTTGACCTGGAATCCCTCATTGGCGGAAGTGAAAGAGGAGGCTTGTTCTGAGGAGAAGTAGTATTTTGTGCTGCTAATAAATTCTATATTTGCTGCCTTATAAATTAGACACCATGAATTTTATCGAAGAATTGAAATGGCGCGGTATGCTGCAAGACATGATGCCTGGTACCGAGGAGCAACTGCAAAAGGAAATGACGATTGGCTACGTAGGCTTTGATCCGACTGCTGATTCATTGCACGTTGGAAATTTGGCTGCGATCATGTTGTTGAAACATTTTCAGGTTTGTGGTCATAAGCCTTTTGCTTTGGTGGGTGGAGCTACCGGAATGGTGGGAGATCCTTCAGGAAAGTCGGCAGAACGAAAGTTTTTAGATGAAGATACTTTGCGTCACAATCAAGAGTGTATTAAAAATCAGCTGCAAAAATTTTTAAATTTTTCTTCTGGCGACAATGCCGCCGTGATTGTAAATAATTACGACTGGTTCAAAGATATTTCGCTGCTGGATTTTTTGCGTGACGCCGGAAAAAACATCACTATCAGCTATATGATGGCTAAGGATTCAGTAAAAAATAGAATGGAAACCGGTTTGTCGTTTACCGAGTTTTCGTACCAATTGATACAGGGATACGACTTTTTTCATTTGAATCAACAGCACAATTGTAAGTTGCAAATGGGTGGATCTGATCAGTGGGGCAATATCACTACAGGCACGGAGCTGATCCGCAGAAAAGGTGGGGGTGATGCTTTTGCGATTACCGGACCGCTTATCACAAAATCTGATGGCACCAAGTTTGGCAAGTCGGAAGGTGGAAATATTTGGTTAGATGCAAAGAAAACGTCGCCTTACAAATTCTATCAATTTTGGTTCAATTCTTCAGATGAAGATGCGCTGAAGTATTTGAAAATATTTACCACTAAATCGAAAAGCGAAATTGAAGCGCTTGCTGCAGAACAGGCCATTGATCCAGGTCAGAGAGCATTGCAAAAGGCGCTTGCAAAAGCGGTCACCATAACGGTGCATAGTGAGGACGATTACAATAGTGCTTTGGAGGCATCACAAATTCTTTTTGGAAAAGCAACAGAAGTAACTTTGCGCAATTTAAGTGAAGAAGATTTATTGGCGGTGTGCGAAAGTATTCCGCGCGCTACTATCTCCATGAATAAATTGAAAGACGGAATTGCGGTCATTGATTTTTTGTCGGATAGTACTGGAATTTCATCCTCTAAAGGCGAGGCACGACGAAGCATTCAAGGAAATGCCATTGCCATCAACAAGGTGAAAGTTGGTGAGCCAAAAATAATTGCTTCTGACGATTTAATCAAGGGTAAATATATTTTGGTTCAAACTGGGAAAAAGAATTACCATTTGGTGGTGGCAGAGTAATGTCTTTTCACAGCACCAGCAAGTTACAGCCTCTTAAATCAGAATTGTCTAATCTGCCGCTCACTTCAAAGGTGCCGTTGGGGTGCACTTGCCCTAGGTCATCCGTAGCAATAAAAGCGCAGGAGTTGAGGTTGGCTAAATCAATAATATTTAAGGCGCCTTTTCCTGACGAGCTGATGGCAAATGGGTCGTTGGGGTCACGCACCAACACCTTCATCCACGCAGGTGCTTGAAAAGTTTTGTCGCTCATGTAGGCCTGTGAAAGTAATTCGGTCATTCCATATTCCGAATGGATAGCACAGCCGAAGGCTTTTGATAATTTATCGTGCAATTCATAGCGCGTCAATTCAGTGCCCCTTCCTTTCATTCCACCGGTTTCAATAATGATGGTGTTTTTTAATGGAGCATTAATTTTATCGGCAAAATCGAGCAGGGCGAAGGTGACGCCAAATAAAATTTTTGGATCTTCCGATGTTGTCAAATAGTGGATTAGTGCTTCATCGGGCAGCAGGGTAAATTGACTGTTTGCATTTTGAGAGTGGCCAATAAGATGGTTTACCATGTATACCAGTGAAGAGTTTTTGCGCTCTAAGTACGAGGGCAGTAGGCCAATGATGCACAATTCTTCTGGTTTTCCGTAAGATTTATGGAAGCTTTGCATAAAACTTTTTTCGTACATGCGTGTGTCTGAAACAAAATGCTTGCTTGGTGTTTCAGAAGTGGTGCCGCTGCTTTCAAAAATTGTAAAGGCATTGCTCTGCGTGCTTATAATTTCTCTTGATTTAAAAAACTGAATGGGTAAAAACGGAAAATCAAGGACGGATTTAATCTTGTTGATTTGAAATGAAGGCAAAAGATCAATGAATTCTCGATAGGCAAGATTGTGTTTGTACTGGTATTGAAAGACGCTTAAGCTGCATTCAAAAAATTCCTTTTCCGATTGAACGCTAAAAATTGTATTTTCAAGTTGTGAATGATTCATCCATGCAAATGTCAGTGACAAAGATAGCGGTACTTTTTGGGATTGTATTTTTTCTTGGTGCCTGTATCAAGAAAAAAGAATTTGATATAGTGCCAGCACTGAGCTTTCAAAGCTATGAAGTGTTTAGTTCAATGCAAGGAAGCAAAAGTGTGCCCGACTCGGCATATTTAACTTTTTCTTTTCAAGATGGTGATGGCGATTTAGGTAGCAACGATAGTACTTTTATGTCTTTGCATATGACTTATTTTGAAGACCGTGGAAACGGTTTTGTGCGCGACTCAGCAGTGGCTGATGCTTATGTTTATGTGCCTAAACTCACTGCAAATGGCGGAGGCAAGGGTTTAGAAGGTACTTTCACACAAATATTAAAACCAGCTCCAATAATTGATTTCAAAAGCGCTTACCCGTATCAATGGCGAATTGTAATGGTAGATCAGGCAGGTCATCAAAGCAATATCATTTCCACTCCTGCGCAAAGCAAGTGAAGAATTATTGTAGGTTTTACTTAATTGCGTAGTTTTGTGCAAAAGTAAGCGATGGCAAGAATTTTAACGGGCATACAAAGTACGGGCGTACCACATTTGGGAAACCTTCTGGGCGCCATTGTTCCTGCTATAGAATCTTCCAAAGAAAAGGAAAACGAAACGTTTGGCTTTATTGCCGATTTGCACTCGCTCACTACGGTGAAGGATGGGGCTCTCAGACGTGAGCACAGCTATGCCGTTGCCGCGAGCTGGTTGGCCTGTGGTTTTGACATTGAGAAAAATGTTTTTTACCGCCAATCTGATGTGCCTGAAGTTTGCGAATTGGCTTGGTATCTCAATTGTTTTATGTCTTACAATCGCCTGCAATTGGCGCATTCATTCAAAGATAAGTCGGAAAACATTACTGAAGTAAATGCCGGATTGTTTGTCTATCCCGTTTTGATGGCTGCCGATATTTTGCTTTACGACGCTGAGATCGTTCCCGTTGGTAAAGACCAAAAGCAACACTTGGAATTCACGCGGGATTTGGCCGATAAACTGAATTTTCAACACCCCGATTTATTAGTGGTGCCTGAGGTGCGTTTCAGCGAAAAAAACATGTACGTCCCAGGTACCGACGGCCGTAAAATGAGCAAGTCCTATGGCAATTCCATCAATGTATTTCTTCCTGAAAAGGATTTGAGAAAAGTTGTGATGTCGGTAGTTACGGATAGCAAAGCCTTAGAAGAAAGTAAAGATCCTGAAACCTGTAATGTGGTGAAGTTGTATGAATTGGTGGCATCGGCAGAGCAAACAGCGGTGATGAAAAACAATTATGTTCAAGGTGGGTATGGCTACGGACACGCAAAGCAAGAACTTTACGAGCAACTGTTGCGCCGTTTTTCAAGTGAGCGCGAGGCTTTTCTTTACTATAACTCGAACAGAGACGAACTAGATAAAAAATTAAAAATTGGTGCCGATAAAGCACGCGCCATTGCTGCCGTTACTTTAAAAAGAGTGCGTGAGGCCTTAGGCTATTAAATATAAGATTATGCTAAGAACAAATACTTGCGGAGAACTGCGAATGACACACGTTTCTAAAACGGTTGTGTTGAGTGGATGGGTTCAAAAAATTAGAGACAAAGGCGGAATGCTGTGGATCGATCTTCGCGACCGCTATGGCATCACGCAATTGATTTTGGAAGAAGGGCAGGTTGATGCTGCTTTACTTACGTTGGCGCGCTCCTTGGGGCGCGAAGATGTAATTACTGCACAAGGTGAAGTAATAGAGCGTTCTTCAAAAAACAGCAATATTCCAACAGGGGAGATTGAAATTAAAGTTGGTCAGCTGCATTTGCTCAACAAGTCAAAAACGCCGCCTTTCACCATTGAAGACGACACTGACGGCGGCGATGAATTGCGCATGAAATACAGATATTTAGACATTCGTCGTACCCCCGTTCGAACTGCTTTGGAGTTGCGTCACCGCCTGTCTATTGAAACCAGAAAGTATTTGGATGGCTTGAATTTCTTAGAAGTTGAAACGCCTTATTTAATCAAGTCAACACCTGAAGGTGCACGCGATTTTGTGGTGCCATCGCGCATGAATCCAGGAGAGTTTTACGCCTTGCCCCAGTCGCCGCAAACTTTTAAACAATTGTTGATGGTGGGCGGCATTGACCGCTACTACCAAATTGTGAAATGTTTTAGAGACGAGGATTTGCGCGCCGATCGTCAGCCTGAATTTACACAAATCGACTGTGAAATGTCTTTCGTTACGCGCGAAGATGTATTGCAAACTTTTGAAGGATTGATGGTGCATCTTTTTAATAAAGTGCTCGACGTGCAGTTAGCGACATTTCCGCGAATGACCTATGCTGACGCGATGACTTACTACGGTTGTGATAAACCTGATTTGCGTTTTGACATGAAGTTTGTTGAGTTGAATACTGTCGTTAAAGACAAAGGATTTCCTGTTTTTGATGCTGCTGAATTGGTGGTAGGTATCAATGCGCAGGGCTGCTCGGAATATACTCGCAAGCAACTCGACGCGCTGACTGATTTTGTGAAAAAACCACAGTTGGGTGCAACAGGACTCGTTTATTTAAAATGCAATATTGACGGAACGTACAAATCTTCGGTAGATAAATTTTACAGTCCTGAAGAACTACAAAAGTGGGCCGAAGCTTTTGGTGCCAAAGCGGGTGACTTGATTTTGGTTTTGGCTGGTGCCCCTGATAAAACTAGAAAGGCTTTGTCGGAACTTCGTTTACACCTTGCCGATGAGCAAGGATTGAAGGATCCTAAAGTTTTCAAACCTTTGTGGGTAATTGATTTTCCTTTGTTGGAGTGGAACGAAGATGAAAAACGATTCTTCGCCATGCACCATCCATTTACTTCACCCTTAGAAGATGATGTAGCCTATATGAACAGTGATCCAGGTAAGGTGCGTGCCAATGCTTACGATATGGTGATCAATGGTGTTGAGTTGGGCGGTGGTTCAGTACGTATTCACAATAGAGCATTGCAAAAGCAAATGTTCAGCATACTCGGTTTCACCGACGAAGAAGCGCAAAATCAATTCGGGTTTTTAATGAATGCCTTTGAATATGGTGCGCCACCCCACGCTGGATTGGCTTTTGGTTTCGACCGTATGTGCGCTATTTTTTCAGGAAAAGATTCCATTCGCGATTTTATCGCCTTCCCTAAAAATAATTCCGGACGTGATGTTATGATTGATTCGCCTTCTGTAATTGATGCAAAACAATTGGTGGAGCTGAGCTTGGCTGTTAAGAAATAGAGCGTGAATTCCCCTGTAAAAGAGGGGTGTACGTATATTTACGTAAAAATATTGTTTCAAACGTAACAAAAATGTAAGTGGGGAAGTAAAACCCAATAGAACATATTTTAAAGAGAAGGAGATGAAAAAATGGTTGACCATTTGTATGACAGTAGCAATGAGCCTTCAAATGGGTGCTCAGAGTACTACGTACAATGTTATTGACCAAAATAATATGAAGCAGGGGCACTGGATTTACTTCAATAAAGACAAAAAGCTGCCAGATTTTAGAGACGATCAAAAGGTTGAAGAGGGGGATTATGCGGATGACTTGAAAAATGGCAAGTGGACGCACTACTTTAACAACGATAAAGTAAAAGACATCATTACCTATGAAGGCAACCGTCCCAGCGGATTTGCCATATTTTATTATCCCAACGGCAATAAAAGGGAAGAAGGGACTTGGAAAAACAACCGATGGGTGGGTGACTACAAATACTACTATGAAAGCGGGCAAATTGCAAGTGACTGGAAATACAGCGCTCAAGGCAGCAGAACAGGTGTGCAGAAATACTACCATGAGAATGGGCAGTTGATGATTGAAGGGGAGTGGGCAGAAGGAAAAGAGAGTGGTGTCATTAAAGAGTTTTACGATAATGGAGAACCGAAATCTGAAAAGAATTACCAAGACGGTAAATTTGATGCGGTGAGCTCTAAGGTTTACGAAAGAAAAGGTCCGATTAACAACACTGTTTCTATTGCTAAGGTAGAAACGAAGCAAATTACAGCGCAAGCAGGTGCTGGTGATACTGGTGGTGATGTGAAATACAAGGCAGGTGTTTTTGATGGCAATGGAATGTATCAATTGAAAGACCGTCAGGGCCGTGTTGCGCGTCAGGGCTTGTTTGAAAAAGGATTTTTGAAAGACGGTAAGGTTTTTCAATATTCTTCAGATGGAAAATTGTTTAAAACCACCGTGTATAAAGCTGGTGTGATTCACGAAATCATCAACCACGAAGAGGCGGGCCATTAGGTCGCTGCCTCCCAAGTTTCTTTAGTTTTTACTCTTCTCATTTATTCTTAATTTCACCCTTAGTTAGGAGGTGCCTTTTTTGGTAAGCACTAACTTTGAACTTTAAATACTGAATGCAAATGCAAGGTGAATTAGTAATTTACAACACATTGTCCCGAAAGAAGGAAGAATTTAAAGCCATTCACCCGCCCTTTGTGGGGATGTATGTTTGCGGACCAACAGTGTACAATGATGTGCACATAGGCAATTGCCGCACTTTTATTTCATTTGACGTTATCTACCGTTATCTTTTGCATCTTGGCTACAAGGTGCGCTACGTGCGCAATATCACCGATGTGGGGCATCTAGAAAACGACGCCGATTCAGGTGAAGATAAAATTGCAAAAAAGGCCAAACTTGAAAATTTGGAGCCCATGGAAATCGTGCAAAAATACAGCAATGGATTTCATGATGTCATGAAGGATTTTAATAATCTTGCACCGAGCATTGAGCCAACGGCCACCGCACATTTATTGGAGCAAATAGAGTGTACGCAGCAAATTATTGACAAAGGTTTTGCCTATGTCTCTAATGGTTCGGTGTATTTTGATGTGCAGAAATTCGCGGAGCAAAATAATTATGGCGAATTGTCGGGACGAAAAATTGATGAGTTGCTTTCGGCAACACGCGATAATCTTGATGGACAAGACGACAAAAAAAGCCCTCTTGATTTTGCGCTTTGGAAACAGGCCTCACCTGAGCACATCATGCAGTGGAATTCTCCTTGGGGCAAAGGATTTCCAGGCTGGCATTTGGAATGTACCGTGATGAGCACTAAATATTTAGGCGAACAGTTTGATATCCATGGAGGTGGAATGGACTTAAAATTTCCGCACCACGAATGCGAAATTGCCCAAAATAAAGCGGCTACTGGCAAAGAGCCAGTGAAGTACTGGATGCATGCCAATATGTTGACGCTGAATGGTGAAAAAATGTCAAAAAGTACAGGTAAATTTTTTCTTCCGGCACAATTATTTAGTGGTGATAGTGAATTGTTAGACAAGGCTTATTCGCCAATGGCAGTGCGCTTTTTTATGATGCAATGCCACTACAGGAGTACGCTTGATTTTTCCAACGAAGCTTTGCAAGCCGCTGAAAAAGGCTACAAAAGAATATTGATCGCTTTGCAACAGCTTGGCGACATAAAGGGCGCGTCCAATTCTAATGTAGATGTTGCGTCATTATTCAAGCGCGCTTACGATGCAATGAATGACGATTTCAATACGCCAATGGTGGTTGCTGTTTTGTTTGATGCTGTTAAGGAAATTAATTTGCTGAAAGCCGGCGAAAAAAATATTTCACATGAAGATTTAAGCGCCCTTAAAAAGTTGTTTGACGATTTTTTGTTCAACATCATGGGCTTGAAACTGGAAAATGCTGACGACCATGACAGTGCTTTGTCAAAGGGTTTGATGGATGTTATTTTGGAGTTGCGGAAAGATGCGAAGAGCGACAAAAATTACGCGATGTCAGATAAAATTCGCGACACTTTAAAGGATTTGAAGATAACGGTAAAAGACACCAAAGAAGGTGCTGAATGGAATTATGAAGGCTAATAGCAAAAATGATTGGGAAGAAGTTTTGCAACTTTTTCAAAAATCGGAAATTGAAAAAAGAAGAAGTGGGGAAGGAATTACTTTGAAAAAATTAATGATTCTCAAAGCACTAAAATTTGTTTTTTTAATCATTGTCTTTTTTACTTCTTGTGGCCCGAATCCACCTGCTGCTCCGGTGGTAGAAGAGCAATCTGAAGCGAAAGTGAGTACACCTGAATTTTCTGCCGATTCCGCCTTTTATTTTATCAAAAAACAAGTTGACTTTGGTCCGCGTATTCCAAATACAAAGGCGCACGATGCCTGCGCAGTATATCTAATTCAGCATTTTGAAAAGTTGGGATTGAAGGTGCATCAGCAAAAGGGAAGTGTAAAAGCGTACGATGGAAAAACACTGAATTTTAACAATATAACGGCGCAATACCAGCCCGAAAAAACCAACCGTGTTTTAATTTCTGCGCATTGGGATACGCGTCCTTGGGCCGATCAAGACGAGCGTGATCCACAAGGAAGTTTCGACGGCGCGAATGATGGCGCGAGCGGTATTGGTGTGATGATGGAGTTGGCGAGAATTTTGTCTTCAAAGCAAATCAATGTAGGAGTTGACTTTGTTTTGTTTGATGTGGAAGATTACGGTAAACCAGAGTTTGAAGATTCGTACTGCTTGGGCTCTCAGTACTGGGCGAAAAATTATCCGTTTGAAGTTAAAGCGTTTTATGGAATTAATTTAGATATGGTGGGTGATGCTGCCGCGAAGTTCACTTACGAAGGATTGTCGGCACAAAGTGCACGCAACGTTTTAGACAAAGTTTGGCGCTCAGCACATGGTCTTGGTTACGGCGATTATTTTTCCTTTGAAGAAACATCGGGTGTCACTGATGATCACGCTTATGTGAACAAATATACCAACATTCCTTGTATTGATTTAATTGATAGATCAACGCCTGGTTTTGCCCGAACGTGGCATAAGCACGATGATACGGTTGCGAATATCAGTCCGAAAACACTCAAAGCTGTTGGACAAACTTTGTTGTATGTTTTATATCTGGAATAACCATGGCTTACGACGAATATTTGGCTGAGCGAATTGATCGCATTTTAAAACAACGAAAAGTTGTTGGTGAAGTGAAAAACATGATGGGCGGGCTCTGCTATATGGTAGATGGTAAAATGTGTTTCGGTGTCATTAAAAATGATTTAATGGTGCGCATCGATCCCGATGAATATCAAAATGCCTTGAAGCGGGAGGGTGCTCGAGAGATGGATTTTACAAAAAAGCCAATGAAGGGTTTTGTTTTTGTTTCGCCTGAGGGTGTTGATTTAGATGACGATTTGGAAGATTGGATAGAAATGGCTTTGGACTTTAATCCGAAAGCGAAAGCGAGTAAATAGTAGAATGATTCATAGGCCTATAAAACTAACTGAACAGAGCTCGCTAGTGCAACCTAAATCGTACAGACTGAATACTAGGGACAGATTTAAACAATCAGAATTGTGAATATATATTAACGCGTACTTCTCTTTTTTTAAAGTATATTTTCTTCAGATTGTACGCTAAGCGTAAAATGGCACCTCATCAATTAAAGTTAAAATTCTTTTAATCAATTAATTAAAAAAACATGTTTTGTGCTTCAAGTGCAAAATTAAATAACATTAAATTATTGATAATCAATAACTTATGGTGTAACATTTGTTGGTTTTCACTTGTTTAACCATTAGATTTACTAATAAATTGCTTTGTATGTCCACAACTAACCTATGTAAGAAGTCTTTTTTCGGAATCGATAGAATACTTTTTTTTATAAATAGTTTAACCTGTGTTTTGATTTTAGCACATGGTTCTGCCCAAGCACAAATCAATTTATTTGCACAGCCTATCACCATAACATCCAATAACGCTGTTGCCGGACAAACACTTAATCTTGCCAATAAAGCCATTCAATTAACACAGGATATTGGCGATTCACCTTCCAATCCCTGGCAATCGAGTGCGGCTTGGGGTACCAATCAAATCAATCTGGATCAGGATTTTTATGTTGACATTGATTTCTTTTTTGGATGCAATGGTGGACAGTGGGGAGGTGACGGAATGACCTTTGTTTTACAAAACGACCCCAGAGGATTAAGTACTTTGGGCGGTGGTGGCGGATTCATGGGCTACGGAGGTAACGCATCTGAAAAGATAAAAAATTCAGTTGCCATTGAATTCGATGATTTTGACGATGCTGTTTATGGTATCAATGATATAGCAGATGATCATGTCACCGTACTGCGCAATGGTTCTATTGGTGAGCTGACTTCACCTGCCGATATTTTATGGGGACCTCAAGCCATCATTCATAATGCCGATTTGGAATCATGTATTCCCTATGGAAATCAATATTATCACCCCCGTATTGAGTGGATTGCACCCAATACTTTAAAGATGTATGAAGACGGAGTATTGAAATTCTCTATAAGTATAGATCGCACTATTTTTGGTTCTAATATGGTTTACTGGGGATTTACAGGCGCCACAGCAAATGCTTCCAACGAACAATGGGTGGCTGAACATGGCGCTACTATACCCTGGCAATGCTCTATGGGTGGCTGCTGTGTTCCTTTTACCATTGCAGCTACAGGAAATAATTTTTGTGCAGGCTCGTCGACCTCTTTGCAGGTGACAAGTGGTACTTATACAAAGTATGCCTGGTCGAATGGCGCAATAACAGCAACTACATCTGTGAGCGCTCCAGGCACCTATGAGGTTGTAGTCACTCAGCTGCAGGGAGCGCAGGAATGTGAAAGTAAAACCAATGTCACTGTTAATGAAAATCCTTTGCCAACTCCAAGTCTTGCTCCCAAAGCCATTTGTGTTGGTGATCCTGCTGCTGTATTTGATGCCGGGGTTTATGCATCTTATTTGTGGAGTGAAAACGGAAATGGTTCTTCTCAAACTACTTCAGGAACGACTGCCGGCAATTATACCGTACAAGTTACAGATGGCAATGGTTGTAAGGCTTCGGCTACAGGTGTATTAACGGTGAATGCTTTACCAACTCCAATTCTTGCCCCAAAAGCAATTTGTGTTGGTGATCCTGCTGCTGTCTTTGATGCCGGGGTTTATGCATCTTATTTGTGGAGTGAAAA
>CANFBW010000040.1 GCA_947444925.1 Flavobacteriales bacterium
AAAACACCGCAGTCACTCTACAACAATGCAGCGTAATTCAGTTCTAACAATTATTTATAAATCAATGATTTTTATCTCTTAACTTTGAAATATTCCTGCCCTAAGATTGGGGGACATCATACTACTGCAGCGCCAACAGTTAACTGATTTTTATGGGTAAAGCTAACGTGCTTGTCCTCAAACTGATTGTTGCCACTCTTGGGACACCAGAAACGCCTGTATTTTTTTCGGACAAAGGACTATTCAAATTAGAGAAATCATTCACATCGGCATAGCCCGAAAACGCAAACTCTCCTTTATTCTTGGTCTCTTGCGCTTGTGCAAATGCAGCTACGCCAAAAATCATAACGAATGCCAGTAGTTCTATTTGCATGTTTTAGTTTTACATCCGATCCCTTATAGTCGAAAAGCACTAAATTGTTACAATAAGTCGAAAATAAATAAATAAATAAATAATCACAAGAAATGTTTAACTAATATAAAAATAAATTAAACAAAAGTAAATTTCAACTAATTTGTATTCATGTTCAGCAGTCAAAAATTATTGTATCGACTTGTAGGCTGCCCATTTTTAAGTGTCACAATAATTCTAGGTCGTCTATTTTTACTATATGTTAAATGGGATGGCGACCATTAAATAGGGGACGGCGATCATTATTTCTCTTATATTCTAATATCCCTATATAGTCCCCCACATGTTGTTTGGAAGGCGCTTTTTCTTCATCTTTACATCACAATGAAATTTAATATTATCAAGCACTTTGTGCGAACGGCAGTATGTTTTGCCTTTCTATTAGGATTAAAACTTAGTGCGCAGCAAAATTCTCGTGATTATATTGATTTATATATGATCAATGATGACGCTGGTGATCTTTCAACTTGGATGAAAACAGGAGATGACCTAGGAGAAACGTACACATCTCATCTGTCTTTCCATAATTTTAATTGGTCTTCTAAATTGAATTTTGCAATCACTGCAGAAAGCACATTGTATACTGGTCTTGATCAAGTCAGTAAAGCGATTCGTGATGTGAACTGCAATGAACGAAATAATTTCCGCTTGTCATTAAACAATAGAAAGGAAAATTCTTTTTTTTACACCTTAACTGCAGGTTGTGATTATATTCAATCGAAAAAACCAGGTTTTGGTGCAAGCGGACAAGCAAAATTATATCATGAGAAAGTGATAAATCCGACTTTCCCCACGAAGTATTGGATATATGAGTTTCCTAACAAACCAACACGTGTTTTTCCCTTTGCTGAAGCTAGATTTGGTTTTGCTCATTCTTTTGTGAACAATTCCAGATTTTTGTTGCAATTGGTGAGTGACGCAGGTTTGTTGTGTTCAACAAATATTAATTTTTCTGAACTCCGAAGTATTAATCAATTTTCTGCAGCATGGAAATTCGGGAAATCAAAGTCGTTTTCTCTTCGTTATGATTTTGAATATTACTTTTCTTCTAATTTTTTATTTTTTCAGAATAGTTATTTAAAAAATTTATTTTCTATTAAAATTTATTCAGTTGAATTTTCATCCGGATTAACAATTCCTATTGTTAAGAACCTAAGTAATCCTTATTTACCTTATAATGATAAGGAGATTATGTTTCACTATAATGTGAGAGTTTATATAGGAAAGATAAAGCAAAAGAGTAAAGAAAAAAGTTAATCTATAGATTTTTTATTTTTCAATGTAAGTATCAAATCTTAAAACCAATGACTAGAATATCATCGGTTTGTTCTTCATTTCCTTTCCAATTGAAAATAGAAAAATAGGAGACAGAGGCACATATGAAAAACGGGAGAAGTAGGGGGCAGACGTACATAAAAAACATACTTTTGCACCATATTTCGGCCCCTGATTTTTTTTTGTCCTTATTTTCATGCTTTTTCCAATGTGATCAGTGTTATTTCAGGTGAAATACCAACGCGACCAGGGTAGCCAACAAAGCCTAAGCCGCGGTTGACGTAAATTTGCTGTTTGCCTTTTTCGTATAAGCCAGCCCATTGATCGTAACGCCATTGTGCTGGACTGAATCTGAAATATTTGGTTTCAATGCCAAATTGCATGCCGTGCGTGTGACCTGAGAAAGTGGCGTCGATATCCGGAAACATTGGTCGTACCTGAGCATCCCAGTGTGATGGATCATGAGAAAGCAGTAATTTCACTGTGCTGTCGTCAACGTCTTTCATTGCTTTTTCGATGTCGCCGTATTTAGCAAAACGACCACCTCCCCAATTTTCAACGCCGATAATGCTTATTTTTTCGTCACCAATCACCAGTTCGCGTTTTTCGTTCAGTATCAAATCCCAACCCGCATTGCGGTGAATTTCTTGCATGAGCACTTTGTTGTGTGCCTTTTTCTCAAGATAGTCGGGCATTTCTTCATGGTAAACATAGTCGCCGTAATCGTGATTGCCTAAAATAGAATATACGCCATATTTAGCGCTAAGCTTCTTCAATGTTTCTTGATGCGGAAGTGCCTCTTCAGAAATGTCGTTCACTAGATCTCCCGTGAAAAAAATAAGATCGGGCTTCAATTCAGCAACCATTTTAAATGCGTCTTCAAGAGGGTCTGAAGTCAAGAAGCTGCCAACGTGCATGTCGGAAATTTGAACGATTTTTAGTCCTTCGAAATTTTTAGGTAGATTTTTTAATTTCAATGAAACCGTGTGAATGCTAAAGTTGTATCCACCACGCACTATGCCGTATATAAAGGTTGAGAACAGCACGCCAAAGGTACCTATGGCACCCAATTGAAGAAACTTTTTTCGTGGCATTCCATTTTCATCTGTATTGGGTGTTGAGCGTATTTTAGCAATGACAAATTTAATGAGACGGCGAATATCGTCGATCAACAGCCAGATGCACGCAATCAGTTTTGATAAATAGATGCATAGGATAGTGCCCCAAACTTGAATCTTTAATATTGGTGGAATTTTGTTTCCCGCAAAATAGGAGTAGGCACCAAAGAATACATAAGCCAATGTTAACGCACTAAAGGAGATGTAAACAATTTTCCATTTTTTTGACATCCGCGACCTTATGCCAAAGTAAAAGTACAAGTCGGCAAAAGTCAACACCAACGTTATGATAGCGAAGAAAGTGAGGAATTTACTGTGATCCATGTTCGGGGCTTTCGGCAAATATATTTCTTTTTTAGTCGCAGTGTAGCGCTTGTTGATAGTTTGATATTAATTAACACTTTTTGTTTTATTCGCTGTCTCTTCCACTCTTTGAAAAGACTTGCTTACCTTCGTGCCATGATTTATTTAAGTGTTGAAAATTTAGGCAAAGCATTTGCCGACAAAGTGCTTTTTGAAGGACTGTCTTTTGGAATTGAAAAGGGCGATAAGGTTTCTTTGGTAGCGAAAAACGGAGCAGGGAAAAGTACATTGTTTAAAATACTGATGGGTACTGTTCTGGCTGATGAAGGAGGAGTGGTGTTTCGCGAGGGTATTAAAGTAGGTTGGCTCGAACAAGATCCTCATTTTGAAGAAGGTCAAACAATTGAAGAATATGTGTATGCGTCTGACAATCCTAAAATATCATTGATAAAGCGCTATCAAACGCTTTTGGATTCAGGCGCTACTGACGATGTTGAAATGGAGTATTTGTTGGAGCAAATCGACAAGCATGGTGCTTGGGACATTGAAACCAAGATTCAAGAAGTACTCTCCAGTTTGAACTTAAATTTTCCGTCACAAAAGACAACAAAGATGTCGGGCGGACAAAAACGCCGACTCGCATTGGCAAAGGTGTTGATTGAGCAACCCGACTTATTGTTGCTTGACGAGCCGACGAATCACCTTGATTTAGACATGGTGGAATGGTTGGAGAAATTCCTCGGCGCCTCTGACATCACCATGTTGGTGATTACCCACGACCGCTACTTTTTAGACAATGTGTGCCGAAAAATAATTGAAATAGACCAAGGTACTTTGTTTACGTATTATGGCAATTACGAATATTATTTAGAAAAGCGCGCCGAACGTCAACACAACTCAAAAGTGGTGGCCGATAAAGCGAAAAACACTTTGCGTAAAGAAGTAGATTGGCTGGGAAAAACGCCCAAAGCACGAACTTCTAAGGCGAAATACAGGATTGATGCAGTAGAAGACATCCGAGAAGTAGCGACATCTTTCAAAGCCGAGAAACAGGTGGAGATAGAGGCGAGCAACATGTCGCGATTGGGCAACAAGATTTTAGAATTGCACAATGTCACCAAGTCATATGGCGATAAAAATATATTGAACACCTTCAATTACGTTTTTAGAAAAGGAGAAAAGGTGGGCATTATTGGTAAAAACGGAACTGGAAAAACAACCTTGCTCAATATGATTAAGAGCTTGGAAGAGCCTACTGCTGGGCGAGTTGAAACTGGGCACACCGTTGTGATGGGTTACTATTCACAACAACTTGAAAAATACAAACCGGGCAAAAGAGTGATTGATGTGCTGCGCGATTATTCGGAGGTGGTGCAGATGGCGGGAGGCAGAACGATGTCGATTAATCAACTGCTTTTGCAATTTCAGTTTGATTTGAAAAAGCAAACGAATTTGGTGGAAAGCTTGAGCGGCGGTGAACGCAAGCGTTTACAGCTGTTGACGGTGATGATACAGAATCCGAATTTTTTGATTTTAGATGAGCCCACGAACGACCTTGATTTAGGCACCTTGGCGGCTATTGAACAATATCTTCAAATTTTTGAAGGTGTTGTCATCGTTGTTTCGCACGACCGATATTTCCTAGACAATGTGGTGGATCATCTATTGGTATTCAAGGGAGACGGCGAAATTCAAGATTTTCCGGGCAACTATACACAATGGAGAGAAAGTAAAAATACGGTGAAGCTTGTTGCGACGAAGAAAGATCACGAAGTTGAGAAAAAAGAAAAACCTCAAAAAGTAGCCGACGCACCAGAAGCCAAAAAGAAATTGACTTACAAAGAAAAGGTGGAGTTGGAAAGTATTGAAAAAGAAATTTCGGGACTCGAAGCGCGACAATCTGAAATTGCCGATGAGCTCGGTTCCGGAAAGTTGAATGGTGAGCAAATCAATTTGTGTTCTATTGAGCTGGCGAATATTGCAGCTGCGCTAAGTGATAAAACAGTGCGCTGGGTGGAGTTGTCGGAAAAGGATGCTTAAGACTTTTGGGAGTTTCAGATAGTGTTGATTGCTTTGGGAGAATTCAAAAGCAGTTTTGTTTTTGAATTTTTGTTTTTTTAATGCGCAAACGTTACGTATTCCTCAAGTTCACCTTCAGAAATTCCTTTGTAAAATGAAATGGAAATGGATTTTTCATTTTTAGATTTCCCTTCAATTTCTTTCAAGGCAACAAAGAGTCCATCGTCAGCTTGAATGAAATGATAGGTCATGTAAAAAGGAGGAAGAGTTCGTGTTACGCCTAGATAAAATGTTTTGGTTTCAAATTTTTTATGGAACTGCTTTTCTAGTTCAAATTTAAATTGCTGAATGGTTTTGTTTTTTCTGACAAAAGTTACTCCTACAAAGCTTTTCTCATGGTAGCTTTCTTCAGTATCGTTATCGCTGCCCAGAAAGAAAGGTGAATCTGCGAATTGTGTTGAAATTAATTTGTCGTTTACATTGCCGCTGAAAAAACCGGAATAATGCTCGTATTGCAAGTTTAATTTCGCTTTTGCCATCTTCACATTGATTGGCAATTCAAATGAATATCCATCAAAATCAATTTTAGAGGATGGCGGCAGTCCGCAAGAAGAAAGAAAAATTCCAATCAAAAAAGAAATTTTCAGCGCGGCAAAAAAGGGATGTGTTTTTATCAAAATAGCAATTGTGATTATCAGTAATGATGCTTGCAGTTTGTCGTGGCGCTAAATTCATCGAAGACCGAAACTTCGTTTCTCCTCTTAATTTCAAATCTCAGGAGGACAAAGATGACCGATTTTCAAAGGAATATTTTTCGAGAAAGGGTGTGCCCTTCAAATACTCCGAAGAATCTGTCGCATTAAAAAGTCATTCAATTGGTCAACTGCGGACAATCACCATCAATTTAACATTACTGGCATCACCAACATCAAGATGTCTTCTTCAGGATTTCTTTCTTCAGCAGAAGGAACAAGGATGCCGGCGCGGTTGGGTGCTGACATTTCAATGTTGATGCTGTTGCTGTCCATGTTGTTCAACATCTCAATCAAGAAGCGAGAGTTGAAGCCAATTTCAAGTGCTTCTCCTTCGTATTGACAAGTCAACCTTTCGCTGGCTTCATTAGAGAAGTCAAGGTCTTCAGCTGAAATATTCAATTCGCTGCCGTTTATTTTCAAACGAACTTGGTGCGTAGTTTTGTTGGCAAAGATGGAAACTCTTCTCACAGAATTTAAGAAAAGTAGTCTGTCAATGCTGAGGATATTTGGATTCTTTTTAGGAATTACGGCTTCGTAGTTCGGGTATTTTCCTTCGATCAAACGGCAAATCAAATTCACTTGGTCGAAGGTAAAAAAGGCATTTGATTGGTTGTATTCAATTTTTACTGCACTGTCTTTTCCGCCAAGGTTGCTGCGCAGGATAGTCAATGGTTTTGAAGGCAAGATAAAAGAAGCTGTTTTGTCTGATTTGGTATCGTTTCTTTTGTAGCGCACGAGTTTGTGGGCATCTGTAGCGACGAAGGTGATGTTTTCTGATGATAGTTCACAAAACACGCCTGACATTACAGGGCGCAATTCATCATTACCCGCAGCAAAAAGCGTTTTGTTGATGGCATTCAACAATACCTTTGTATTGATTTCTACTGTCGAGGATTGCTCGATGGCTGGCGTTTTTGGAAACTCCTCGCCATTAAATCCGCTCAATTTGTATTTACCGTAATCCGATAGAATCTCTACTCCAAAATTTTCTTTGTTGATAGAGAAAGTCAAAGGATGGTCGGGGAAGGTTTTTAAAGTGTCAATTAATAATTTCGCTGGAATCGCAACTTTCCCTTTCTCTTTAGATTCAATGGGCAATTGCGTTGACATTGTGATTTCTAAATCTGATGCAGAGATGACCAAGTTTCCGGCGTTGATGTCGAAAAGAAAATTATCTAAAATAGGGAGTGCGTTGCTAGAGTTCAATACGCCACTGATCAATTGAAGTTGTTTGAGCAAAGAGGCACTCGATACGATGAATTTCATAGGTAGACAATTAAAAATATGCAGCAAATATAATGTATTCGTCAGCCTTTAATGGCTTAGAAAAATCATAAATTATTAACAATTTATGAAAGCAGGGAACTTTAGTTAAAACAGTTTGGTTTTCAGTGATTTGCTATAAAATCAACTCGTGCTTTGGTAAGGCGGTCGAAGATGTAAAATTGAAGAATACACAATTCTTCGTCGTTCATGGTGATGCCATAAAAACGGTCGACGTCATAGTCAATGGCCTTGCCTGCATAGTCGGTTTCGCCAACCTGTGTTTTGCGCGGATAGGCTTTGACGATCGTGCTTTTTCCTTCATTGTCAACAACTGTAAGAATAAAAGTGGGTTGCAAATGCAGTAAAGAATCAAGTTTCTTTTTGTTTCCTTGGGTGATGAAGCTTTCGGCAGAAATTTCTTTGAAATTGAGCAAATACGTTTTTAATAGCGCCGTATTGACATTTGTAAGAGGCGTAGTGGAGTGAAGTGGAAAGAGCGTTATTTTCTCCTCGTTGATAGTGATTTTAAATGATGCGGCCACCTGTGCAGGGTAATTCATTTCAATGCTATTGATGTTCATTTCTGGAAAATTCAAAATGCGAGTATCTCTCCAAACATCAGTTTTTGCAATGTAGCGCTCGGTAAGATAGCCTTCAAAGCCTTCAATGTGTGTGACAAAAGGAATGGTGGAATTGAGATGCGAATTGACGTCCTGCATCAGCATGTAAGTGCCGCGCGAGTCCATCGTTTTTCCTCCAATGAAGTAGCACTTGATTAAATCGCCGTTGGCGTAAATTTCAATTTTTTTGTTTTCAATAGCGATATTCTTTACAATTTGAGCGAGGCCTTCCTTTGGAATTCGGTTTTTTACTTTCACCTTTTCAATAGTACGCAGTAAGGTTTCAATAATTTCGGGACGCGCGTTGAATTTTCCGTTGACCTTCCACACGTTGCCCTCTTTGGTAAGGGTCGTGGCGTCGCCATTTTTGTCGGAAATAAAAATCTTGTCTACTTTTTCTATATGTTCGACAGAAAAGTCGCGTAGCTCTTGTCGAAAAGCTGCGCTGTCGTCAGGTTTTAGCCAAAGGTAAAGGGCACTTCCTGCCAATAGGATGAAGAGAAGAATAAGTAAAAATTTCTTTTTCATTTGCTATGTTGAAAGTGAAAGGTGCTTAGGATCTTGTGTATTTACGAATTCTGATCCAATTGTAAATTAAACCAAACATCACTATGAAACCCAATGGGAGCGCAATGTTTAGTATTTGTATTTTACGCTCTTCGCCTTTGAAAACACCTTTGTTGAGCAAGCGCATTTCAATTTTTTTAGAGCGGGCAGGTATTACATCTTGGTCGCCGCAAAGGTAGTTGAAGGTGTTGAGTAAGAATTTTTTGTTGTCGAAATAAAAGTTGTTGTTTCTATCAGAACCCAAAGGCATTGGCTGTGGCTGAGCGCCTCCTTGAATTTCATTGCGCGCAATATCGCCATCGGAGATCACCACCATTTTTCCGGCCTTTCCATTTAAAATGGTTTTACGATTACCCAGTTGGGGCGCTATTCTATTGCTATAATAAGAAGTGAACTTGCCTTCTAGCAAAACAGCCAATGCTTTTTTTCCGGCTTTGAATTGCTTTTTGTCGGGACCATTGATTGCCGCGTCAAAGCTCACGCGAACAGGAATGCTTACCAATTTGGTGTTTTCGGAAGTGCTGAGCAAAATTGTTTTTTTGATAGCAGCCGAAGGAATCGTATCAATACTACTGGCGAAAATCAGCTTTAAAGGATCTAAGTTGGTGGTGATGATGTGCGTATTTTCGGTTGTAATCAAAGGCGAATAAAACCAAGGAATTGGTTTGAAGCTGGGTTGATTGCCATATTTCCCCACCTGTATTTGAATGGGCGCACATTGCAAGTCTTCTACCAAATTGTTGTTGATGCGAACACCGTAGTGGTACAAAAAGTCTTCGGTACCTAAGTTGTTGGTCATTGCCGGAAAGTAGTTGCTGTATTTCAAACTGTCCATTTCGGCATGCACTTGATCCATCATCCATACGGTGATTCCACCACGCATGATGAACTGATCAATGACGTACAATTCTTCTTTGGTGAAGGGGTAAAGTGGTTTGGCAATCACCAGCACATTAAGTAAATCCATGATGTGCGTATCTAAATATCCAGCGCTGTCGATAAGGTTGACTGGTCCAACATTGTAATAATCACTCAAGGAGTGGGCGAGGTCGTAAACTTGTAAGCCATCTAATTCACCATGTCCTTGCAAGAACCCAACGTTTTTCTTGCGTTCGGTTTGCAGCATGCGAATGGCTTGCGTGAGCTCGTGTTCTATCGCTTCAATGGATTTATTGAGTACTTGAATATGCGGTGCGGTAATGTCAAGCCGCAAGAGATTCACTGGCATTTCTCTTCCTTTGTAATAAACGACAACGCCAGGCACAACATAAACCTGTTGCACGCCGTTTTCGGTTTTCTCCTCTACATTGGTGTACTGAAGGCCTTTTTCAGTAAGTGTTTTAATGAACTCTTCGGGTTTTTCAACGTTGTAAGGATCAATGAATTCATATTCAATGTTTTCAGGATTCAAACTGCGAAATTCTTCCAATCGGCTTTTGATTTCTTCGCGAAACTCCACGAATTTTGCGGGCAGATTGTCACCTGATAAATACACTTTGAATTCTACTACATCATCAAGCTTTTTGATTAACGTAGTGCTTGCGTCAGTCATTGTAAATCGCTCATCGGCAGTTAAGTCGATTCGAAAATATTTCTTAGAAGCAATGAAGTTAAGTAACAACAAAACAGCAATCACTGCAGCAAACGAAAGGAGGTCTCTATATTTTTTCTTGTTCTTCAAAGTCTACCATTTTCTTGTGCTCAACACCAAACGCGTAAGCAAGATGAAAAATACAATTGCACTGAAATAATAAAGCACATCGCGAGAGTCGATTTGTCCCTGACTGATGGAATAGTAATGATGCGAAATACCCAATTGATCCACAAGTAAATCGTATTTTCCAAAGAGATTCATTTGCGAAAAATATTCAAAACCAATGTAGCAAAATACACTCAGTAGGATAGCGATAATAAGTGCTATGATTTGGCTTTTAGTGATCGATGATGAGAAAATACCGATGGCTATAAATATAGCGCCAAGCAAAAATAAACCAATGTAAGAACCAAGTGTAGCGCCTGTGTCAATGTTTCCTTGCGGAGCTCCCAAAAAGTAAATAGTGAAAAAATAGACCAAGGTGGGCAACAGCGTTAGCAGCAGAATGGTCAGATTGGCGAAGTACTTGGCCAAAATAATTTGGAGGTCGGTGATGGGTTTGGTCACAATAAGCTCTAAGGTACCGAGCATTTTTTCATCGGCCATCGAGCGCATGGTCATTGCGGGAATCAGCAAAAGATAGAGCCATGGCGCCATTACAAACAAAGGCTCAAGAGTAGCGAGGCCGCTTTCCAGTATATTGGCATTATCAGAAGAGGGGATGACCCACAAAAAAATACCAGTAACGACCAAAAAAACACAAATAATGACGTAGCCGATCAGCGATCCGAAAAAACTTTTTATTTCTTTATTAAACAGTGCGTACATAAGGTTTTCAAAAGTAAGACCTTCTTTTTAAGGAGAAGATGTGGTGCTGCTTTTTTATAATAAACTTATCAACGAGGCTACTTATTCTTCAAGTTTCAAGTCGTGACCCATTTTATTTTTCTTGGTTTCAAGATAAAATTTATTGTGCTGGTTCGAGTGAATTTCGATAGCTATGTTTTCAACGATCTCAAGGCCATAGCCCATCAATCCTGCTCTTTTAGTAGGGTTGTTGGTCATTAAACGGATTTTAGAAATACCCAAATCCCTTAGTATTTGCGCACCAACTCCATAATCTCTACTGTCCATAGGAAAGCCGAGCTCTATGTTCGCCTCAACGGTGTCGCGCCCTTGTTCTTGTAATTTATAGGCTTTCAATTTATTGAGCAAACCAATACCTCTGCCTTCTTGATTCATGTATAACAAAACTCCTTGTCCAGCTTCATCAATCATTTGCAGTGATTTTTGTAGCTGCGGACCGCAATCACAGCGGCAAGAGCCAAAAACATCTCCAGTCAAGCAAGATGAATGCACGCGAACCATTATTGCATCGCCTTCTTTCCATTCACCTTTGACCAAAGCAAGATGGTCTTCGCCCGTTGATTTTTGAGTGTAGGAAATGAGTTGAAAGTCACCATAAGCAGTAGGCATTTTTACGTCTACGTTTCTTTCTATTAGTGATTCGTGTTTGAGTCGATAAGAAATAAGATCAGCGATTGAAACGATGACCAAATCAAATTTTTTGGCAATGATGCGTAAATCGGGTAAACGGGCCATGGTGCCGTCTTCGTTCATGATTTCAACAATCACACCAGCAGGATAATGTCCAGCAAGTTTGGCTAAATCAATCGCTGCTTCTGTATGTCCAGCGCGGCGAAGTACACCTCCTGATCGCGCCATTAAAGGGAAAATATGTCCGGGTTTGCCTAAGTCTTCGGGTTTTGTAGCGGGATTGATAAGTGCTAAAATGGTTTTCGCTCTATCGGCAGCGCTGATACCTGTTGTTACGCCATTGCCGCGCAAATCCACAGAAACAGTGAAAGGTGTTTCGTGCAAAGCGCTATTGGAACTGACCATTAAATCGAGATTCAATGCTTTGCAGCGGTCTTCAGCAAGAGGTGTACAGATTAATCCGCGACCATGTGTAGCCATGAAGTTGATGATCTCCGGAGTTACCACATCGGCAGTACACAAAAAGTCACCTTCGTTTTCTCTGTCTTCATCATCAACAACGATGATCACTTTGCCTTTTTGCAATTCTGCTATGGCTTCTTCTATGGTATGCAGCTTTTCCGACATCTATTCTTTAAATTTACGCACAAAGTTAACAATGTTTAAGCAATTTTTCCGAAATAAAAATACCAAATGGGTGCTGTTGATAGTATTCGTTTTTGCATTAGCAGTAAGCGACTACTTCTTACATGGTTACTACAATGTAGAAGGGTATAGGGGAGATTTGCTTGGCGATAAAAAAGCAGGAGAATACCGCATTGCGTGCTTTGGCGGAAGTACTACTTTTGGTTTTGGCGGAACGGCGGATGCCGCTTGGCCGCAGCAGTTGCAAACAATTTTGCGGGCAAACAACAGCTTTAGCGTGATTAATTTAGGCGCTAACAATCAAGGAATTTACGGTATCAAGTACGATGTGCAGCACTATTCGTTTTTGAAGTACGATATGGCAATTATATACAATGGAGAAACAGATAGAAGTCCAGAAGTGTTGTCTACCCTAAGTTTTAGAGGTGACGATGTTTTTTGCGAATACTTTGGCTACAAAACGATGCTGGGGTTTTATATAAAGGAAGCATTGCGCCGAATGACACCAGTAGCCAAAGAGGAACACAAACTGGTGTTTGATGCAAGTGTTAAGGACGACGGTAACGAATCGAATGTTAGTTCTTATTACAGGTCTTTCAACAATAGAGCGATTGCACTTTTAGATTCCGGAAAAATACCTTACGAAGCATACATTTCACAAATGGAAGAGGTTTTGAATTACTTGGTGACGCGCAAAATAAGAACGGTTGTGGTGTGTCAGCCAGGAGCATATGAATCTGTTCAGCAACATTGTGTACGCGACTTGCTGCATCGAAAATTTGAAGGACAAGTTCAATACATAAATCTTTCTGAACTTTTTCCTGATATGAAATTGGTGAGTATTGACGGCATGCATTTAACCGCGAGCGGAAACAAGAGAGTGGCATTGGCGCTGCGCGACAGTTTATTCGCCGGGATACATTAACAAATGTACTTTGCGTGCGGAGGCTTCCCAGTTGAAGTTGGCAATTACAAAGCGATTGCCATGATCGGCAATTTTATGGTATATAGTCTCGTTGTTTAAAAGCAGTTCAATTGCCGACACGTAGTCTTCTTTATTGCGCGCTACAATCACTGAATCCATGTGTTTGGCGCCTAAGGCATTGTTTGCCAACGAAGAAGTTACGCAAGGAATTTTCATTGCCATTGCCTGCAGTAATTTGTTTTGCAAACCAGTACCAATAAGCATTGGAGCAACAACAATCTTGGATTGAGATATGGGTATCCGCATGTCGTCGATCCATCCAGTTACTTCTACGTTGCTACTCGCTAAAGCCAATACTTCAGCGCTGGGCTCAGCTCCTGAAATGGCGATTTTTATGTTTGGGTAATGATGGAGCAGTGATGGCAATATGTCATCGCAAAGGTACTTCGCTGCAGAAACATTGGGGGCGTAGGACATGTTGCCAAAAAAAAGCAAGTCATATTTTTTTTCAGCATTGCGCGGCGAGAAATAATCGGTGTCAACACCATTTGGGATAATACTTATTTCTTTTGTTTCGGGAATAAACAAGCTGTTTCTGTCTTGATCAGATATAATCAATTTGTTTTTAAACCAATGGTAAATTCGCCCCTCGTAATTGCGCAGTCGAAAATACTCCCACAGATAAAATTTTCGCATTGGAAAAGTGGTGTTTTCTAAGCGACGCTCCATGCCTTTAGCGAAGGCATCCATATAGTCCAGCGTCATGTCGATGTCATGGATGTTTTTTACGTATTCAGTTGTTCTAAGTAGTTGTAAAAAAATATGGTTAGGTTTCGTTTGTTCTATTATAGCTTCAATACGCATTGCTATTTTTGAATTGTAAAAATAGCCCGACTGAAAAGGCAGTCCGAGCAGAAAAGACTTCATCATATTTAATAAAATAGACGCCTTTGAAAGCGGAAAAACATGAATCTCTTTACAGTATTTTTTAAGTTCTGTGATGCTTGATTCTAAAATGGGTTCAGAGGATAATGCCACCAAATGTATTTCCTCCCATTTCGACAATTCCTTAATAAAATGATAAGCACGAAGCTTATCTCCTTTGTCTAAGGGATAAGGAATACGAGACAATATGAGGAGTGTTTTTTTCACAGCGCAGAAAGGAAGGTCGCTATTTTTTTGCAAATAGCAAGGTTGTCATAGTCTTCCTCAATCAGTTTTTTTGCTTCTCGCGACAGTGCGGCACATATTTCAGGCTTGCTTAACAGTCGGACAATCAGCTCTGCAAAATCTTGGGTACTATCGGCAATCATAATGTTTTTATTGTTTGTGCATGAAATGCCTTCAGCTCCAATAGAGGTAGAGACAATAGCTTTGCCGAGCGCCATGCCCTCGATGATTTTCACACGCATGCCACTGCCCGACAATAGCGGAACCACCATTATTTTTTTGCTTGCGTAAAAGTCATTGGCATTTGCAACTTCACCAAGCACTATCACATTTTTTTGCTTGTGCTGTAAAAGATGCTGCGGCATATCTCGACCAGCAAGGTAAAAAGTAGCATTGTCAACTTTTGTCAGCACCAAAGGCCAAACATTTTTTAAAAACCATTCTACTGCCTCAACATTGGGTTGCCAGTTCATTGACGCAATATGGAAAACCGAATTTTCTTCCGCAACAACGCTACTAATGCCTTTATTTGCGCTGCGCATCATGCCGGTGGGTACTGAAAACCCTTTGCCTTTATACCCCATGCTTTGAAAAAGCAATAAGTCTTCATTGGTTACCGGAATGAGGCCATCCAGCTGAGAAAGTACTTTTGTTTCATAGCTTTTAAGTCGCTTTGCCAGCAGAGATAGGTACCATTTTTTAGGCAGTGAACTGGCGTTTAATGCGCTTCGCTCCCAAATTTTATATTCAACATTTGGCGCCCGCAATACTATTTTGGCTTTGCTGTGCTGGCGAATACAGTCTATATAGGGAGCAACATACAAACTTTCAAGCAATACAACATCGTATTTTTTTTGCGCTAAAATTGCAATGATTTTTCTTTCGAAGTCACCTGAAATAAAGCGGTTTACGTTGTATGAACTGCTGTCAAACAAATTTAATAGGGCATCGCTAGCTTTTATTGAAGTGTTGATGTAAACGGATTCAAAATTGGTTTTGGCAACATATTCACTATTGAGTTTAGCGAGATCCACAGGGTGTTTGTTGGTTGCAATACTCAGCACTTTAACCTCGTGTCCCAATTCCAACAAGCCTTGGGTGACATTGTTCATGCCAATAGCTCCGCCATCAATAGGGGGAAAGGGTGGTCGCTGACAAAGCTGCAATACGATCATGCTTCCTTTTTTTTCGAAAAAGTAAACAAAGATTTGAATTTGGCAAAAAATGCAGGGCGCACAAACAACTTAGAATCTCTTGTGGCTTTGTAGGTCAAAAACACGCCAATGGGCGCCAATACGATGGATGACAGCCACATTCCAAAAGCAACATCCATACTGCCTTTTTTGCCCAGTTTTTCACCAATGATGGCCAAAACATAGTACATCAGAAAAAGTAAAATAGCGAATACCACAGGCCAGCCCAGTCCGCCTTTGCGCACAATGGCGCCAAATGGCGCGCCAATAAAAAAGAGCAGGAGGCAGGCCACCGACAGGGTGTATTTCTTGTGCCATTCAATTTCAAAACGGTACTTATTGGTACGGCGATCTTCTTCGAAAATGGCGGATCTATTCGGATACCCTTGAGCCGAACGCGCCGATTGCTGGGCTTCTTGCAGCACTATTTCGCGCTTTTCCATTGGGATTTTGGTCATGATTTCTTTAGGAAAAGCATAAGGTTTTATTTGCTCGACCTTCAAAGTGCTGTCGCGTTGAAAATAGAAATAGTCATTCATTTCTCCGTTGAGATCCTTTCGGCGCTGCTTTACCTCGCTGTCCAAGCCCTTTATGAAATCTTGAATCTGCTCAATATTGAGCATTTGCGAAGAGTTTTGAAACATGGATCCGTCGGACTTGTGCAGCGCGTATACCGACAAGTCTAAGTAAATCACATGTTCTCCAAAAGTGCTGCGCAAAAAAGGACGCGGCATCGACGGGGGGGCGCTGATCGGATTTTTATCCTCTTTAAATGCGTGCCCATTGTACAGCGAGAAGCGCATGAATTTTCCGTTTTCAACCGTTTCAATTTTTCCAGAGTCGGCTATGATAAAGCTTGAATTGTCGTCTTTTCGGTGGTCGAAAAGCATGACTCCCTTCATTGTTTTATCGTTGTATTTTTTCTCTATTCTAATGGTGTAGTCCTGCATTCCGTTGTAAAAAACACCTTCCGGAATATTGAGCTCAGGCTTTTTCTGCGTAATGTCATTGATCATCGTTTGCATGCGCAGTGCCGTAAAGGGAAGCACGTGATTGCTGAAGAAAAAAGCGCCAATGGCAATCAATCCATTAAAAACAATCAATGAAAACATTGAGCGCTGCAGCGAGATTCCCAGTGACTTGATGGCAGTGAGTTCACTTGATTCAGCCAGCTTGCCAAAGGTCATTATGGATGAAAGTAAGATGGACAAAGGCAAGCACATTGGCACTTGCCATAGAGCCCAATAGCCGATCAACTCCAATAGCACCGATAACTCCAATCCCTTTCCAATCAAATCATCCACATATTTCCAAATCCAAATCATCAGAAATAAAAAATCGGTGATGATCAGATTCAAAATAAATGGACCTATAAAACTTTTGATTATGAAGAGATGCAGGCGTTTCACAGTGTTTTTGAGCTCGGTGTTTTAGGGTTTGGACGAATTTAAAGTGTTTCAAATTTATCTATTTTTAGGTAGAATTCGAGGATTGTCGTCAACATATTTGTGATTTCGCAACTAATCATTAAGTTTGCAGCCCATTTGAGAATTTAAATTCATTTGGCGCGGTAGCTCAGTTGGTTAGAGCGCAGGATTCATAACCCTGAGGTCGGGAGTTCAAATCTCCCTCGCGCTACAAACAAAAGCCCGGTTTAACGACTGGGCTTTTTGTTTTTCCTCGTCTGCGATAAAAGAAAAGAATCCAATATCGTGCTGTTGTTTTCGCGCACGAAAAGCAGGCTGATATCTATTGGATGGAGATAGCTAAAGGCTGCTGTATTCAATGTTGATCAAAATCAGAAGCCATAATGATGCTCGTCTTTTGCCAGCTGGCGCTGTTTTTGAACTTTGCTAGACTTGAAATTTCCTTTTGTATTGAAGGGAGAAAAATCCATCTATAAAATTCGACAATGGAATTCATTAAAAAATTTTCTGAAATAAGAATAACAGATCTCCCGTCGGTTGGAGGCAAGAATGCATCTTTGGGTGAAATGTTCGGTGCGCTGTCGCAAAAAGGAATTCAGGTCCCCGACGGATTTGCTGTCACAGCAAAAGGTTATTGGCTGTTTTTGGAGCACAACAAATTGGCGCCTGCAATAAGTGTGTTGCTAGAAAATCTCAATATCCAAACTTTCGATAACCTAAAAGACATTGGCGCTCAAGTTCGAAAACTCATTTTGGATGCTGTTTTCCCTCCAGAATTGAAAGCTGAAATCAATGCAGCACAGCAACAATTGGAAATGCGTGTTGGTAAGAATCGTTCCTTTGCTGTGCGCAGCAGTGCTACCGCTGAAGATCTACCCAATGCCAGCTTCGCCGGTCAACAAGAAACTTACCTCAATGTTAAGGGCGACACAAATACCATTAAAGCCTGTCAGCGTTGTTATGCATCACTATTTACCGACAGGGCGATAAAATACAGAGTTGACAATGGTTTTGAACACATGAAAGTGGCGTTGTCTATTGGCGTTCAAATGATGGTGCGATCGGATTTAGCGAGTTCAGGTGTGATGTTTACACTTGATCCCGATTCGGGATTTGAAAATGTGGTGTTGGTTGCTGGGGCTTGGGGACTGGGTGAAAATGTAGTGCAAGGCAATGTGAACACCGATGAGTTTTTGGTTTTCAAGCCATTGATGGGACAGGTAAGTCAGTCGGTGATCCGTCACCAGCTGGGCAGTAAATTGAAAACCATGTTGTATTCGGCTACCGCAACTAGCGATATTGTGCAACCCGAAGACGCCATTGTCAATATTGACACTTCTGTAGAGCAGCAAAAGAGATTTGTCCTGAACGATGCTGAAATATTGATTTTGGCAAATGCTGCGCTTCAAATTCAAGAACATTACAAATGCCACATGGATATAGAATGGGCCAAAGACGGTGAAAATCAACAATTGTACATCGTGCAAGCGCGTCCCGAAACTGTTCAGCGCAACCGCAATAAACATTTGTACACAGATTATGCGATCAAAGAAAAAGGAAAAGTACTTTGCGAAGGAGTGGGGTTGGGCAATCGCATTGTATCGGGAAAAGCGCGAATATTAAACCATCCATCAGAGAGTGAAAAGTTGCAACAAGGAGAAATACTGGTGACTGGTCATACCGATCCCGATTGGGATCCAATACTGAAAAAAGCCGCAGCCATCATCACCAATCAGGGCGGCAGAACATCACACGCAGCTATTGTTGCCCGAGAATTAGGTGCTGTAGCAATTGTAGGCGCTGGCAACGCAACATCGGCTATCAAAGACGGGCAAATTATTACCGTATCAGCCGCTGAAGGCGATGTCGGCTATGTGTACGAAGGCAAAATAGAATGGATGGAAAATACGCACGATATCAGTCGTATTGAAATGCCTTCAACACAGGTGATGCTGATTTTAGGGCATCCTGAACAAGCTTTTAAGTATTCATTTTTACCCAATAACGGCGTGGGATTAATGCGCATGGAGTTCATTGTAAGTAACGCCATTGGCATTCATCCAATGGCTTTGAGGTATTTTGATAAAATCACAGACGCAAAAGTTAAAGCTGAAATTGAACAAAAAACATCCCTTTACCCTGAGAAAAAAAATTACTTTGTCCATCAGTTGGCAGAGGCAACAGCTATGATAGCGGCGGCATTTTATCCAAAAGACGTCATTGTGCGAATGAGTGATTTTAAGTCGAATGAATACGCGAATCTATTGGGCGGTAAGCAGTTTGAGCCCAAGGAAGAAAATCCGATGATAGGCTTTAGAGGAGCGTCACGTTACTATCATCCTTTGTATAAAGATGCTTTTGAAATGGAATGTGCTGCCATGAAAATAGTGCGCGAGGAAATGGGATTTATCAATGTCAAACTGATGATTCCTTTTTGCCGAACGATAGAAGAAGCTCGAAAAGTCAGCGCATTGATGAAGGGTTTTGGATTGGAACGTGGAAAAAACGATTTGCATTTGTACATGATGTTAGAAATTCCAAGCAATGCGCTACTCGCTGAAGAATTTGCCAAATATTTCGACGGATTTTCAATAGGTTCAAACGATCTCACCCAACTAACTTTGGGAGCCGACAGGGATTCGACTTTGTTGAGTGAAATATTTTCACCCTTCGATCCGGCGGTAATGCAACTCATTAGAATGTCTATTCAAAAGGCAAAAAAAGCAGGAGTGAAAATAGGCTTGTGTGGACAAGCGCCAAGTGACTATCCTTCGTATGCCTCTTTTTTAGTAGAGGAAGGAATAAGCAGTATTTCTTTTAATCCCGACGCCTTGCTCAAAGGAATTGAAAATATAAGCGCTGCCGAAAAAGAAAATAAAATGATTTTTGAAATGTGATTTCTGTGTGCAGGATTTTGACAACCTTATCGTCACTACAAAAGAGCGAAAAATGCACTTGGACTTCTACACTCAATCACGCACGTTTAAATCTATTTTGTACATACGAACACATGCTAATGTGGTAATTTATTCTTCAGTGCACCATATAAGTAAACACCTGCAACAGCGCTTAGCAATGCAATGCCGATGCTCCAATATCCTGCACCTACCAAAGCAAAAAGGGGGCCGGGACAAGCGCCGGTCAGTGCCCAACCTATTCCGAACAACGTACCCCCAATCACAGTTCCTTTGGTAAATTGCTTTGGAACAAAGGTGATGTCAGCGCCATCGATGGATTTTAATTTCAGCTTTTTAATGACTAAAATAGAAATCATGCCCACCGCAATAGCGCTTCCAATAATGCCGTACATGTGAAAAGACTGAAAGCGAAACATCTCTTGAATTCGAAACCAACTGATCACCTCGGCCTTGTATAAGATGATGCCGAAGAGGATACCGAAAAATAGGAATTTTATGTTTTTCATTTTGTTTTGAATTTAAGGTTGAACTATGCTAAAATCAGTGGCAGTAAAAAGTGTGTGCAGATTAGTCCGCCAATAAAGAAACATATTGTCGCCACTAAAGACACCCAACTCAAAGAAGAAATTCCCATGATACTGTGGCCTGAAGTACAGCCGTCAGCGTAACGTGTGCCGAAACCTATCACTAAACCGCCTCCTATCAACAATAATAATGAAGAAGGCTGTCCGAGGTGCTCCCATCCAAAAATTTCTTCCGGAACATAGCCCTCGAAATTGGTGATGCCCAATTGGTTTAAATCGCTTTTTGTTTCACTGGAAATAGCGATTGCTTCTTGGTTTTCCAACAGTGTAGCACTTATAAGCCCTCCAATAGAAATGCCAAATACAAACAATAGATTCCAGCTTTCCGACTTCCAGTCGTACTTAAAATAGTCGCTAATTTTAGGAAGCGCTGCTGCGCAGATGTGACGCAAGCTTGATGATACGCCAAAGGGCTTATTGCCGGCAATGAGCAGCAAGGGAATCATAAGGCCAATGAGTGGACCCGACACGTACCATGGCCAAGGTTGAGATAATAGTTCTAGCATTGTCTTTTAATTTTGCCAAAGGTAATAAATGTTTAAAGGCAAAGGGGGGCATTTTTTTCATAGGCAATACGTAAGGTGAAATATCGTTTTACGTCGTGTGTGTAACATTAATTTGACTTGAGTTGTTTTAGCGTGCAAGAAATGATCAAATACATCATTATGAAAAAAATGGCTTTAGTTTTTGCAGTCTTAATCTTGATTTTAAGCACTTCCTGCGCATCAACAAAACAATCTGACAACACCATTAAGGGGCGAAAGGTGATTACGGATTGCTCCGTTTTTCAATAGCGTTTCATGCTTCATCACCGCACACAAGGTTGTTTTTTCTTTTTTGACTACCTTTGAAAATAATGAGATTTTTCAGTTTTTATTGTCTTTTAATATTGCTTTCGGCCTGCGTTAAAGATACGCCCATTGTGAATTCTCAGACAGCAGTACTATCGTCGAATGGCGTTTACATTGTTGGCGAAGGTAATTTCAATTTTGGCAATTCGACGATCAGCTACTACAATATTGGCGACCAAAAGGTGCAAGAAGATGTATACAGATCTGCCAACAACAGCGCATTGGGAGATGTTGCGCAATCCATGGTGCTCTTCAATGGAAAAGCGTACGTGGTTATCAATAATTCAGGAGCAATAAAAGTATTGGATACAGCAACAGCAAAGGAATTGAAACATATTGATGGCTTTACCTCACCACGTTGCTTTTTGCCGCTTGGCAACGGAAAAGCGTACGTTAGTGATTTGTATGCAAATGCAATTAGTGTGGTAGATTTAAGCAGCAGCAGCATTGTGGGTACAATTGCCTGTGCCGGATGGACAGAAGAAATGGCGCTTTGTGCAGGAAAAGTTTTTGTGTGCAATTTAAAAAGCACACAACTTTATATAGTTGATATCAGCACAGATAAATTGGTTGACAGTATTGCCATTGGTTACGGAGCGTCATCGTTGCAAGAAGATAAAAACGGAAAATTGTGGGTATTGAGTGGTGGTGATCAAAGTAGAGCTGCTCAACTACAACGCATAAATCCCATTAGCGAAGTAGTAGAGGCGGTGTTTGTTTTTGAGAGCGGTAGTCCACAGCATCTAAAAACAAATGGAAGTCGCGACAGCTTATATTATTTAAACAATGGCGTGTACGCGATCGCTGTTTCAGCGGACGCTTTGCCTAAAACGCCAATGATCTCTGCTGGAAATAGTATTTTTTATGGATTGGGCATCGATCCGCAGTCAGGAGATATTTACGTTTCTGATGCGATGGACTATGTTCAAAAGTCTACTATCTATCGCTACAACAGCAAAGGAAATTTGAGACACTCCTTTAAATCAGGTATCAACAGCAACTCGTTTTGTTTTAAGCAATAAGACCGATGATTGATTGGTCTTTTGGCAGCCAGGCTTTTCAATGGCGCAATTCTTAAGAGGTATTTTGACGTCTATGTATTAGAATCGGTGCAAGGCAATGAAGACTTTACACACTCGATTCGGCGATGAATAGCTGCTGCCTATTGGTCATTTCACTGTTTGCCAATGTCCGCTCGTGAGCAAAAAGTGTTCGATCATCGGATGATTTCGACCTCTGATAGTAAATTATGCTTTTGCTTTTGATAAATATTTATCATCACGCACTACAAGTTCGGGGGACTAACTAAAGAGATCGTTGTGAAAGTGCATCTAAACAAAATAAATTGTTTCAATCTTATTGAAACAATTATTTCAAAAAATAAAGGTCTACTTTATTTTGGGCTGAAGCGAACAATCTTAACAATTGCAGGAACGATCACCAACGATCAATCCTTTATAGCGCTGGGCCCTATTATATCGTAATCTTTTTATATGAAAAAACTTAACGTATTGATTTTTAGCCTCTTGCTGGGGGGGGGGTAAGCGCCCAAGTAGGTATAGGTACTACATCGCCTAGCAACGACTTAGATGTAGAAAGCGGCGATGCCACCAAAACAGCTATTGAAATAAACAACACCTCTACAGGCGACCCAAAAATTAATTTTCAATTTGGTGTTTCTGCGCCTACATTTTCTATGGGTATTGATAACTCCGATGCCGATAAATTTAAAATTGGAACATCGGCTCTTGAAACCAGTACTCGTTTAACCATTGATGCCTCGGGCAATTGTGGTATTAACAATTCTTCGCCAACGGCGACATTAGATGTAGATGGTTCGGCTATTTTTAACGAAAGTAGTAATGCAAAAGATTTTAGAATTGAATCTGATGCCAATACGCATCATTTTTATGTAGATGGAACCAATAATGAAATTGGCGTAAATACCTCAACTCCTGCCAGCACCTTAGACATACAAGGCAGTTTGGGTTACAAAGTAACCACCATTACCGCAGCCACTACCTTAGCTCAAACCCACAATGTAGTATTGTGCAACACAGGCCCTTACACCGTAACCTTACCTGCCGCTGCTTCTAATACTGGTAAAGTGTATTATATTAAAAATATAGATGCCGAGGGTGATGACATTACCCTAGATGGAAATGCTAGTGAAACCATTGATGGTGATTTAACTTTTAAATTAGACCCTTACAAACATGCTGTTAGAATTGTTAGTGATGGCACAAACTGGCATATTTTAGAAGAATCAAGTAATAATATACAAAATACCCAAAACTCATTTAATGTAATAAAATGTGATGGAAGCATATTTAGTTGGAGTAATGTAACCAATGCTACAACTGGTAAAGTTTGGATGGACAGAAATTTAGGCGCAACTCAGGTAGCCACTAGCAGTACAGATGCCAATAGCTACGGTGATTTGTACCAATGGGGTCGATTAAAAGATGGTCATCAATGCCGTACCTCATCCACAACAGCAACAGCAAGTAAAGACAATACACCCATGCATGGGGATTTTATTACTATTAGTGGAGATTGGAGAAGTGTTCAAAACGACAATTTATGGCAAGGGGTAAGTGGGGTTAATAATCCTTGCCCGAGTGGGTATCGTTTACCAACTGAAACAGAGTTAGATGCCGAACGAGCAAGTTGGAGTACCCAAAACCTAGCAGGCGCTTTTGCTTCTCCACTTAAACTTTCCGCGATGGGGTACCGCAACCACAGCGATGGTTCGATCACGAATGTCGGTAACAACGGCAATTATTGGACAAGTACGGTTAGCGGTACGGGTGCGAGAGACTTATGTACCGATGCCGTTTGGTATACCGCCGCCCGAGGCTTTGGAGTCGCTGTTCGTTGCATTAAGAATTAATACATTGATTAGCTTAGCGATTTAACATTATATCCTGCCATTCTTACACATAGTGTGGCAGGATATTTTACTAGTAAATCATTGATTATAAAACAGTACCGCTGATGTATGGTATAAAAAAGTATGGGTTTGTGATTGGTTTAGTTTTTATGGCTATCCTCAGCAATGCCCAAACTATTTCGGGTAAATTATCCTTTTTAGCCAATCAAGAAATAGCTTTAGAAGGCTTTAATGGTTTGCAAACTTATGCTATTGCTACAACAAAAATCGATGCCAATGGTAATTTTAAACTTGCTTATGCCAACACCGATATGGGTATGGGCTATTTAAAATCTACAGACAATAAACCTTTGCTTGTAGTTTTAAGCGGTGAAGAAATTGAATTGCTTGGCGAATCATTAAGCAATACACAAACCATAAAAATAACCAAGGGCAAACAAAACCAATGGTTTGAACAATATGCCCAACAGCACCCACGCCGTGAACAAGCCCTTAGTGCTTGGGATTATTTAGAGAAAATATATACTACAGATTCGCTGTTTACGGTGCAAGCAAAACCTCGTAAAGCTATTCTGAAAGAAAAACAACGTATTCAAAAGCAAGACGAATTGTTTTTACAATCGCTGCCCAAAGAGAGCTATGTAAGCTGGTTTTTACCTGTGCGTAAACTAGTGAGCTCGGTATCAACCATTGCGCAATACCGCACTAAAGAAATTCCGGCTACTATGGCGGCTTTTAGGGCATTAGATTATACCGATAAACGCTTGTATAAAAGTGGTTTGTTTAAAGAGGCCATTGAAAATCATTTTTGGTTACTAGAAAACTGTGGCAAACCTTTGGATTCGGTATTTGTTGAAATGCAGTTTTCTATTGATGCCATGCTCACACCTCTTAAAAAAGACGAACAAAAACTGAATGAAGTGACCGATTATCTTTTTGATGTATTAGAAAAGCGTAGTTTGTTTAAAGCCTCAGAATATTTGGCATTGAAAGTACTCAACGAAGTAAGTTGCACCATCAATAGCGATTTAGCTAGGCAACTCGAAACCTACCGAGCCATGAAAGTGGGCAATACCGCCCCTGATATTGTGTTTCCTACTACTAGGGTAAATCCTACGAATGACTTTACTATTCATAAGTTATCTGATTTAACAAGTAATTATACTTTAGTGGTTTTTGGTGCCAGTTGGTGCCCAAAATGCAAAGAGGAAATGCCGGCCATTGCCAAATTATACCGCACATGGAAAGCACAAGGCGTAGAGGTGTTGTTGGTTTCGTTAGACGAAGACCAAAAAGCATTTTATGAGTTCACAATCAATTATCCATTTATAAGCATTAGCGACCTAAAAAAATGGGATGGCACTATTGCCAAAGATTACTATGTGTTTGGCACCCCAACCATGTATTTGTTAGATAAAAACCGAAAAATTATCCTTCGTCCCAATTCAGTTAAACAAATGGATGCTTGGGTAGATTGGTATTTGGTAAAAGGGAATGCCTTACCTAATTCAACTACTAAATGAACTGAGGTTAATGCATTTTTATAGCATAAATAATTAGTAAGAATTAATGAAGAACAATAAAATATAACGCTATGTTGAACCTAAGATTAGTAAAATTATTGTGTGCAGTATTTTTACTGCAACACTTTGCTGCTCATGCGCAAACTTTAACTATTGTAGGAACCATGTCTTTAGGTAATGCAAATTTAGTAAATAACGGCAGTAACGTAAACATGAAAGGTGGTACTTTCCGCACCACCGGTTCGGGAGTAGGTAATAGCGAAACAGTAGGAACTTTAACCTTAAGCGCCAATAGCACTATCGCCTTGGGCACAGGTGTTCATAGTTTAAATTGCGCAGCGAGTAATGGTGTATCATGGACAGCCGGAAGGTTTTTAAATATCACAGGATGGACAGGCGGATACAATAGTACCACCGGTACAGCGGGTAAAATTTTTACCGGTTCAAGTGCCGAATTATCGGCCGAAAAATTAGCGCAAATTTACTTTACCCACCCAAGTAATGGAAATACCTACACTTCAATACAGCTAAGTACAGGTGAGGTTGTTCCAACAGCTGCGCTTCCGGTTGAATTGCTTGAATTTAAAGCTACAGTCAACAGCGCATTAAAAAACGTTGATCTTTTGTGGGTAACCGCTTCTGAAATTAACAACGATTATTTCGTTATTGAGCGATCAACAAATGCAAGCGATTGGATTCCCTTAGATTCGGTTAATGGCGCAGGAAATTCTAATGCAATGTTATCTTATCATTATCCCGATAAAAACCCTTATTCTGGTACTTCTTACTACCGTTTAAAACAAATAGATTTCGATGGAACAATCAGCTACTCAAACATAGAAAGCATAGAAGTTGTAAATTTTGAAGGGCTTGAAATCATTTCACTTTTTCCAAATCCAAGCAACGGCGAAGTGAGCATTAGCGTTAAGTCATCTGCAACAGGCACCCTCGAATTAAAAGCTTACGACTCACTAGGAAAATTGGTGAGCAACGAAGTTTTTCAAGTGAATGAAGGGGTGAGCAGTATCAACACCCAAATTAATGGCGCCGATGGCAGGTATTTCATTTCGGCCATGATGAGCAATGGGCAATATTACGATTATGAGGTGATAGTGATTGAGAAGTAAAGGTTTGGAATGGAGGAAGGGTTTACTACTTAGATTTGATTCTGCTTTTCCATTGTTGAGAATGTCCGCTCATGTGCAAAACAGCGTGAACAATGATTAAATTATTTGGGTGAATTTTGTAGTAAATAACATAAGGGAAGTGATTATCCGCAATTGTACCCGTCTTCTTCTGAAAGTGGCGGTAGATCCTTCAAAGACTGAAACTTCGTTTCTCCTCTTATTCGCAAATCTCAGGAAGACAAATGTGTTCGATGCCCAACAAAGTTTTTTGAGAATGGTTGTCTTCCTGAGGTACTCCGAAGGACCTATCGCCCTATACTTAAAATTACAGGTACGATTGCGGATAATCACTTAAGGGAATGTCTGCTGCTGCGAAACAGAAATAATGCAAGGCGTAAATGACTGAAATAAAAAAAACATCCGTGGGTTATGCGGATGTCTTTTTGTTTTTGGACCTAAGTCTCCAGTGCTTAGCTGTAAACAGCGTTTTTTTGTGACCAGGTTTCAAATGTGTTTCTGTATAGAAGACAGCAAATAAACAAAACCGTTGCCTTCACGACATCAATAAATTGCTAACGAATTGTTATTTTTCACCTCAAAAATAATTGCACTATGGAATTTGTCATTGAAAACAGCACTATTAAGGTTACTGTTAAGTCAAAGGGAGCAGAGCTTTCCTCATACTTCAATAAGGAGTTGGGATTAGAATATGTGTGGCAGGCTGATCCTCAATTTTGGGGCAAACACGCGCCGCTTCTTTTTCCTGTTATTGGAAAAGTGTACAATGACCACATCACTGTTGAAGACACAAAATACCCTATGGTAAAGCACGGTTTTGCAAGAGATCTTGATTTTGAATTGCAGGAACACGGTTCAAACTTCTTGACATTGGCGCTATGTGCAACAGCGCAAACAAAGATTTCATTTCCCTTCGACTTTGAATTTTTAGTGAAATACACGCTC
>CANFBW010000041.1 GCA_947444925.1 Flavobacteriales bacterium
GAGTGGAGCCGGAGGGAGTCGAACCCTCGTCCAAAAAAGGAAACTGTTAGCTTTCTACGTGTTTATCTTGCAATTGATTGTAGGAATTAAACCGGCCACAAGCAGCCTATTTAAAACTTAGTTTCTTTAGTTTTTGTACCTACGCCGAAACATCGTTGGTCTTATCCCAAACTCGTATGTGCCTTAACAGGAAAAAGTATTAGGAGCACTTTTTCCGAAGACATCTCGTCCCAATTCCTAGAACTGGGATGAAGCGTTATTCTATCTGAGATAGATTAAGCAGCAAGAGCGTAGTTATTTTCGCCATTTAAAATTTGAAATCCTTGATTTAAGAGAGGGGTCTCAACTCTCTACATGCTTACTAACCGAATGCACTCCCTGTCAAAACCGGTCGGCCCCAAAGAACTGTAGCTCCAAAGATAGTCCATTTATCTGGGCAGTAACAGTTGTTTAATAAAAAATAAGAAGATTTACTTTACGGTAAAGTCGAGCAGGCATTGGTTTTCAATGTGTGCTTGCAAGCGGTCGCCAATTTTTACGGCGCCCACCCCTTCGGGAGTTCCGGTGTAAATAAGGTCACCTGTTTTTAGTGTGATGTAACGCGATACTTCAGCAATGATGGCGTCTATCTTATAAATCATATCTCCGCTGTTGCCTTGCTGTACTGTTTTGCCGTTAATGTTGAGGTGAAAGTTGATGTTGTTGAGGTCATTGAACGCGGTCACGGGCAAGAAAATGGGGGCAATGGGCGCTGCGCTGTCGAAGGCTTTTGCTTTTTCCCAGGGAAGTCCGTTGGCTTTTAACTTCATTTGCAAGTCACGGGCCGTAAAGTCGATGCCGATGCTGATTTCTGAATAATATTTATGGGCGAATTTCTCTTGAATGTTTTTTCCAGCTTTGTCTATTTTCACCACCAGCTCTACTTCGTGGTGCATGTCGTTGCTGAAGTCGGGAAGGTAAAAGTCTTCGTTGTTTTTGAGTAAACTCGTGTCGGGTTTCATGAAAAAGCACAATTCTTCCGGCACTTTTCCGTCAAATTCTTTGACGTGTTTCAAGTAGTTTTTACCGATGCAAATGATTTTCATGGTTTACGAATTCAACTTGTTTTGCAATATTTTCAGTTTTATTTTTTCGAGGGCTTTTTTGGTGTACAAAGGGAAATCACCATTCATCATCCATGCATAATAGGAAGGTTCTTTTGACAGCACCATCTCCACCGGAACACCTTTGTGTTTGCCAAAATTGAAGCATTCGATACCTTCGTCGTTGTATACCAGTCGACCTGCTAGATCTACATTTTTATCGCGTTTTGAAAAACTTTGCAGGGCTTTGATGTCGTTGACAATGGGTTTGTACAATTTTTTATCGGGACCTTCAATTTCATGATCATTGTATCGGTCGAGCATGGCCTCAAGTATTTCGATCGTTGCTTCTGTGTCGGCTTGGGCACTGTGTGCATTTTCAATTTTTTTGCCACAATAGAATTTGTATCCAGCCGACAATGTGCGCTGTTCCATTTTGTGAAAAATGTTTTGAATGTCAATGGTGGCGCGGTTGTCAATATCGAAGTCGATGCCAGCACGCAAAAATTCTTCAGCCAATAGAGGGATGTCGAATTTGTCTGAATTGAAGCCGCCCAAATCACAACCAGCAATGAAATCGTCCATGCTTTTTGCGACAGATTTAAAAAGCGGACTGTCTTTCACATCTTCATCAAAGATGCCGTGCACAGCTGACGATTGCGCAGGAATGGGAATACCCGGGTTAATCCTTCTGGTTTTAACATCGCGGTCGCCGTTGGGCAATATTTTGATGATGGATATTTCTACAATTCTGTCTTTAGACACGTCGGTCCCTGTTGTTTCTAAATCGAAAAAAGCGATGGGGCGGGTGAGGTTTAATTTCATTTTGGGTTTGTTATTTAGCTTTTACTGGAGGTGTTACAACGTCGAGTTCGCCTTTGTGTAATACAATATTCATTTCTTTTTCTGGTACGAAATTAGACTTGTCGTAGATGGTTATTTTTGTTTTGTTGCTGTTGTATTTGGGATTTACAATACTGAGTTCATACATGCCAGGTTCGAGAAGCAGCATGAATTTCCCGCTTTTTGCATTGGCAATGTATTCACCGTATAGTTTCTTTTTAGTGAGGTCTTGCACTGTGATGCTGTTTTCTGTTTTGGGATTGAGGGTTTCTTTTTTGCTGTGAAGCATCTCGATACGGTGTTTTAAGGTATCAATGGCAACGGGGTCTTTGAGCTTGCTCAGATTGGTTGAGAATAAAGCGATCAGCGAGTCGCAAACCTGCATTTCTTTTTCATAGCTGGAGTAGGCGCTGAGCTTTACAGATATTACGCTATATGAAGGATCAACATTGTTGAAAGTAAGCTGGTAAATATCGCTGTTGCCCCAACCTTCTACTCGGGTGCGGGAGAGATAGCCATGTCTTCCTGTTTTATTGAAGCTGATGGAGTAGTCGTTGTCGGTGGTATTGACTGGATAACCTAAATTGGTGGGTTTGTTCCACGCGTGCGTTTCGTGTGAGAATTGAGTTTTAAAAACATCAAAACCGCCCATGTTGCTGTGTCCCATAGAAGCGAAATACAGCATGTTTTGGTCGATGCCAAAGTTGGGGTAATTGTCGTCGTATTTTGTATTTATTTTACTACCCATATTGATAGGTTCACCCCACATTCCGTTGGGGATTTTTTGACATATGTACAAGTCGTAAGAGCCATAGCCTCCCGGTCGGTCAGAGGAGAAAATCAATACTTGGCCATCAGAAGAAACGGTTCCTGCCCATTGAAAAGTTTTGGCATCGTTGATTGGAAGTGGCGGTGTTTGTGCTTTTTCAAAGGCTCTGCCTTTTGGCGCTTTGTAGCAAGTTTTGATGACCTGTGTTCCTAGTTCATCGAGGGTGCTGTATACCATGTAGTTTCCTTCTGATGAAACACTGGTGAGGTCTTCGGGCAACATTGTGTTTACGGTGGCGCCCAAACTTTTCCCTTTGTTCCATTTGTCGTTGTTTTTCAAATCTGAGAAAAATACATCGGATTCATAACCTTCGAAACTGACCATGTTTCCTGTGGTGCCTTTTCGTTTAGAAGTGTAGTAAATGATAGATTCATCGGCATTCACAAAAGGCATTAGTTCGGGGTATTCGCTGTTGATTTCTTTGCCGAGATTGGCGAAGCTCACCGAAACAGGGAATTTCACCATTTCTTTGGCTGTTTGTACACATTCAATTTCGTGCTCTACAAGTTCAAGTTCCTTGCCTTTTACGTTTTGTTTGTATCGGTTGAAAAATTCAAGAGACTTGTCGAACTCATTGTGCAGGTGGTAGGCTCTGCCCATGTCGAAAAGCAATGTGGAATTGATTTTGTTTTTGTTGTATAAAAATTCCAAATGTTTAATGGCTTTGCTTTTGTCTTCGTTAAGATTCAAATAGCAGGTGGCGAGTAGTTCGTTGACTTTTTCGTCGTCGGGTTTTTTCTTGTAAAATAGTTTGAGTTCTTCAAGCGCTGGACCATACATTAAGTCGGTCACATATTTTTTGGCCAGCACCATGTCTCCTGAAGCGGCAGGGAGTCCCATATCTTGGGCAAGTATGCCAAGAGGAAGCGCTAGAATGCAGAAAGAATAAAGAAATAGTTTCATTGCGGGTCAATTCACTTTCTAAGTAGGTTAAGTATTAAAGCCTTCGCTATGACTTTTATGTAAAGTACACTTTGATGCTTCAATGCAGTTAAGATAGCAATCGCAGGTAATATGCCAAAGCGAAGTCAGAGATAGTTGTAATGAATTTTTAACAACACAAAAAAAGACCTCCGAGGAGGTCTTTTTTTGTGTTGATCAAATGTGTTTGACTATTTTATTTTCAAATGTTCTGGAACATCAATTTCGTTAACAGTGGCAGAAGAATTGACTTGCAATACCTTCATCTCTGTTCTTCTGTTCAGCTTTCTTCCGTCAGGATTGTCACTGCCATCAGCATTGGTGTTTTTAGCGATAGGTACAGTTTCTCCGTAACCCTTGGCTTTCAAGTTGCTTTTCATGATTCCTTTAGCAGCAAGATACTGCGCCACTGATTCGGCTCTGTCTTGAGAAAGTCTTCTGTTGTATTCGTCGTTTCCTTTGGAGTCAGTGTGACCTTGGAATTCCACTTTCATTTTCGGGTTGTTAACCAATAAACGGAAGATTTTATCAAGTTCTACTTTAGACTCTTCTGTCAAGGTCGCTTTGCTGAAGTCGAAGAAAATATTGTTCAACACAATGTTTTGTCCTGCTTCAATAGGTGACAATGATATTTCATTGCGCACAGTTGTGAATTCAGAGTTTTCAGGAACGATAAGGTTTTCTGATTTAAACAAGTAGTCTTCCGCTTCATAAGTAACATTGTAGTTTTTGCCAGGAGGCAGGATGAATAAGTATTTTCCTGTTTTTGAATTCGGCTTGTAGATCCCTACGATATCACCAGTTTCATTGTCGGTAACGATGATTTGCGCATTGTCAGGAATAGGTCCTTCAGAACCTTCAAGACGAAAAATACCAGACATTACCGTTAAAGCTTTTTCTTCGCGTTTCGGCAAGCTGATCATGTATATGTCTTTTTCTCCGTAGCCATCTTCACGAAATGAAGAGTAGTAAGCACGTTTTCCATCGGCAGACGTTACATAAAAGATGTCGTCACCAGTTGTGTTGATAGGGTATCCAATGTTTTCAGCATCACTCCACAATCCGTTTTCGTCTTGCATTGCTTGAAAAACGTCGTAACCACCCATTGATTTGTGACCTTCAGAAGAGAAGAATAAAGTCACACCGTCAGGGTGCATAAAAGGTGCTCTGTCGTTTTGTGCCGTGTTGATTTTTCCACCGCAGTTTTGCGGGAAGCTCCAATCACCATTAGGCATTTTTTTAACCATGTAGATATCGAAACCGCCAAAACCGCCTTTTCTGTCAGAAGCGAAGTAAAGAATACTTCCATCTGCATTGAAACATGCATCAGATTCTTGAAACTTAGTATTGATAGGAGAAGGCAACATAAGTGGTTGTCCCCATTCTTCGCCATTTAATTTAGAGATGTAGATGTCGCCGTTGCCATCTACTGATTTATCAGAGTAAAACAATACTTGCTGACCGTCCACAGAAAGTCCTACTGTTGCTTCGTGAAATTCAGAATTGATGGTGCTTAAGTTTTTCGCTTCGCTCCATTCTCCACTTGCATCTTTCGTGCACATGTAAATATCTTCTCTAAAGGCTACTTCGTCTTTTTGCATACCACCTGTGCTGCCTTCTCTTCTAGAAGTAAATAGCAAAGTGTTTTCGTCAGCCGATAAAACCGGAGCGTAATCAGGAAATTTGCCGTTTACTTTCTTTCCAAGGTTATTAATAACGATATCAACTGGATTGGCAATCAACAATTTTGCATAATCACATTGTTTGATGAGTCTTTGGCCTTCAATACTGTCAGAAGGAACTTCTTTGCTGTAGGCAGAGTACATGTTTTTAGCCAAATCAAATTGGTAGTTTCTGTGGTATGCAGTTCCCAAAGACAAAAAAGCCGTTACTGGCGCATTTTTTTCTTTGTTGGATGTTGGGTTGTATTTCTGACTAACCTTTTTAATGGCCTTTTCTAAAAGAGGAATCGCTTTTTCAGATGCTCGGGCAGAGTGCAAGTAGCATTCTCCGATTTTGAACTGCAAGTTAGCATTCGTTGAATCGGTGCGGTACAATTCACTATATGCAATTAACGCTTCAGCATAGTTCTCGTTGTCAAAAAGCATGTTGGCTCTTTTAACCGCAAGTTCAGCATTTACAGCATTTTTTACAATTTGCGCATTGGCGTTAACCATGTCTTTGATTTGCGCATTGACTGATAAAATGGGAATCAGAAGAAGTGCGAATAATACTCTCATAAAATGTTTTTTAAGTTTCCTTTTCAGGTTCATTCAATTATTGTGCTAAAAAATAATATTTAATTCAAGTTGTTGTTTTTATTGATAAAAAATATCACAGATGGCTAATTTACCATATAACCCTGTTAATATCAAAGTTTTCTAAATAATCTCCAATTTTTCTCAAAAAACTACCCCCCAGCATGCCATCAACTACGCGGTGGTCATAGGATAGTGAAAGAAACATCATGTGTCGAATAGCAATGCTGTCGCCCATTGGTGTTTCCACTACAACAGGTTTTTTCTTGATAACCCCAGTAGAAAGTATTGCCACTTGGGGTTGGTTAATGATGGGTGTTCCCATTATATTGCCAAAAGTACCAACGTTGGTAATGGTAAAAGTGCCGCCTTGAATTTCGTCGGGTTTCAATTTGTTTTCACGTGCACGCTTGCTAAAATCGCCAACTTGCTCGCTGAGTCCAATGATATTTAGTCTGTCGGCGTTTTTTATAACAGGAACAATTAAATTTCCACTCGGCAAAGCTGTTGCCATGCCGATATTAATGGCTTTCTTCTTAATGATGGTGGTGCCATCGACTTGAATATTTACCATTGGAAAATCCTTAATGGCTTTTGCAACAGCTTCTATAAAAAGAGGAGTGAAGGTCAATTTGAAGCCTTCTTTCTTTTCGAATTCAGTTTTTACTTTTTCGCGCCAAAGCACCATAGAAGTAACGTCGATTTCAACAAAGGAAGTGACGTGCGGCGCAATTTGCTTGCTCTTCACCATGTGTTCGGCGATGAGTTTGCGCATGCGGTCCATCTCAATGATTTCATCTTCTCCAGAAGAAACAACCTTGTATTGAGTTTCTGCTGCTACGAGCGCAATCGGAGCCGGAGCAGTAGCGGTGTTGCTTGTGTTTTTATTATTCAGATAAGCGAAGAGATCGTCTTTGGTTACTCGTCCTTCTTTACCTGAACCTGCGATTTTATCTAAAGTTTCTTTTGAAAGTCCTTCCTTTTGAGCAATGCTTCTCACCAGCGGGGAGTAAAATTTGTCGCTTTTTGACACCAGCGTTGGAGTACTTTCGATTTTTTGAACGGGATGAGGAACACTTTCTTTTATTGGTTCAACTGCCTTTGGCACTTCTGCCGCTGTTTCAGTTGCTTGCTCGCCGCTGCCGTCCACTTCAATAATGGCAAAAGCTTGTCCCACTTTTACGATGTCACCTACTTTGAACAATTGTTTTTTGAGAATGCCTTCATGGGTTGCTGGAATTTCAGAATCAACCTTGTCTGTGGCAATTTCGGCCACAGCTTCGTCCAAGGCGATTTTGTCGCCTTCTTTTTTTAACCATGAGGTAATCGTCGCTTCTGCAACGCTTTCGCCCATTTTAGGAAGAATCAGTTTTATTTCACCCATTTAATTTTTGCTTATGAGCGTGTCAAAAGTAAGAAATATAAGTGGAAGAAAAGCGCTTTTTAAAAAGCTTAGTGCAAAGAAATTTGATCGAGTTTTTTTAGGCCTTTGAGCACTATATATAGGTCGCTGTAAATATTGTAGTCCTTGGCGTATATGGTGTTGATTCTATGTATAGTAGCGTTTTTTGTTGGTCTTGTTTTTAATAATTCTGTAGGATTTAGAACTCCAGTTTTAATTATTGGCAAAGTTGAGATCTCTACATTTATTTGGCAGTAACCCACCCATGAGAGTTTTCCCTGTAAAACTTTATAAATGTTTTTGAGAAAGCTTACGGGTTTTTTTACAGCAAAAACCAGAACAGGCGTCAGTAGCAGGAGAATTACAGATGTGACTATGTCGAAGGTTCGTTTGTTTTTAATATTACTCAATTTGTTGATAGAATTGATGTCGATAAAATAGAGTTCACCGGGAGAGTTTACAGAACTGCTGCCGATGATGAACAAACTTTCTGGAGGTGCAATTTTAAAATCTATCGTGCTTGAAGGCGCTATTGTCATGTGGTCGATGATGTTTTGTGTAGAAATGTCTGTAGCGCAAAAAATGATTTCATCGATTTTATGAATGGCAATAATCTCTGCCAATTGCGATAAGTTCCCAACAAAATCGTCATTTCCAAAATGCTCATTTGGAGAAACAAAAACAGTGTGTATGGGTTTTGCATACGACAAGTTGAGTATGCGTGCGACGCGCTGCGCTTCTTCTTTGTGACCAGCAATTGCAATTCTTTTTTTGCGCTGAAATGACACATCTAAATTTTGATAAAGAGCGAAATGCACTAGCATTCGACTGATGTACATGCTAATCAAGCTGGTTGCAGCACCTGCGAAAAGCATTATTCTGGAGAAGCGCAGTGATTCTGGTAGCAGGGCATATACGGTGATGATGATTAGTGTGCCTATGAAAATGCCTTTGGCTATATTAAACAATTGTCCGTCTCTACGGTAACCTTTGCAAAGGTATGTGGCTGCTATCCAGATAGCTATAAATAAAGGGATTTCCCATTCTATGAAGGCATCGGGAAAAAAGTGATTGTTGTGTTTTACCACATTTTCATAGTAGTTCTTAATGCCAAACATTGCTCCATAAATAAGTGCGGCATCGAGCAACGGTAGCCAAATTTGTGAAATCAGGCGACCAACCAACGCGATAGAAGCGCGCATGTATATTGCTAAATTGATCAGTACTGAAAAAATGGAAGCGTTTTTTTGAGAAAAGTGCTTTTTTGCAAAGATGATCATCGCTCTGTAAAACACGAATACGTAGTTTACGCTGCTTTTTTTAGTGCTTTCTCCTTTGTAATGGATAATTCGTGTGTCGGCGAAATAGTAATTTTTAAAACCAGCTTTCACGATGCGGTATGAAAGATCAATGTCTTCACCATACATAAAGAAGGTTTCATCAAGCATGCCAACTTTTTCAATCACGCTTTTGCGCAGTAGCATGCAGGCGCCAGAAAGAATTTCAATGTCGTGATTTTTGTTTTTGTCAAGAAAGCCCAAATGGTATTTGCCAAAAGTTTTTGATTTCGGGAAAAGCGCCGCCAAACCAAAAATTTTATAAAAGGCGACGGCAGGAGTAGGCAGTCCTCTTTTAGATTCGGGCAAAAAGTGACCTTGACCATCTACCATTTTAACGCCGAGTCCACCCGCATCAAGATGTTCATCCATAAAGGTCACCATCTTTGCAAATGTATCTTCTTCTACAAGTGTGTCGGGATTTAACAACAAAATGTATTCGCCAGAAGCCTTTTCAATGGCGAGATTGTTGCCTTTTGAGAAACCCAAATTGATTTTACTTTCGACCAAATGCACCCATGGGAATTTATTTTTCACCATGGCTGTCGAGCCATCTACTGAATTGTTGTCAACTACCCATACTTCGCCTGAAGTTTTGCGCAGCGCTTTCTCAACAGAGTGCAAGCACTGCTCGAGAAAATGCTGAACATTGTAATTGACTATAACAACAGTTAGTTTCACTTCTTTTATTTGTTGGCTCCGCCTTTGTATGGTATTCTGTTTACGATAGATCTGCCCAAGGTCAGTTCATCGGTGTATTCAATTTCATCGCCAAAGCCCATTCCGCGTGCAATGGTAGAAATTTGCAACGGAAAAGCTCCTAGCTTTCGGTAAAGATAAAAATTAGTGGTATCTCCTTCCATCGTGGTGCTTAAAGCCAAGATGATTTCTTTAATGTTTTGTGTTTTCACGCGCTGTTCTAAGCTGTCAATATTTAAATCTGCTGGACCTATGCCGTCGATGGGTGAAATCACACCACCCAAAACGTGGTACAGTCCGTTGTATTGTTGTGTATTTTCAATGGCAAGTACATCGCGCACGTCTTGCACCACGCAAATAAGGTCTTGTTTGCGACCTGTGTTTTTACAGATGTCACAGCGCTGAGCGTCAGAAATATTGTGGCACTGTTCGCAAAAACGAATGTCGATCGCCAAGCGCTTAATATTGTCGGCGAAGCGCATAATTTCATCAGGCTCCATTTTGAGCAGATTAAGGGTGTAGCGCAAAGCGGTTTTTTTTCCAACGCCAGGCAGACTATTGAAGCTTTCAATAGCGCGGAACAAAACTTTGGAAGGGAAATTAAACTCCATGACTACATTTCTGTGCACGAAATTAAGGTATTATTTTTGATGAAATTCAGTGTGTGGATAACTCCCGCGCATAACTTTCGTAAGACCTTTTGTATGAGAAAAATGCATTTTTGTTTTTTGTTGCTTTGTCCCTTATTTGTTTTCGCGCAAAGAATGGAATTGCCAATGTCGGGGTCATTTGATTACCACAGCGGCTACTCATTTGAATATTCCAGAACCTATAAGCAATCTAAGTGGGTGGCTTATCAGTTGATTGGCAATGACGCATTGCAAATGACTTTGCCTGAGGTGCAATTCTATAACGACCCTAAATTACCGGCGGGTGCGCTGGATATGTCGGATTTCTCGCAGCGGGTGTATCCGCCCGGACAGATGAAGCCTTCCGGCGATGCGCGCGCCGACAAGGTGGAGATGCACGATGCTTTTTATTTTGCAAACATTTGTCCGATGCAGCCTACCTTTGATCAAGAGAATTGGCGCATACTTGAAAATATGGTGCGGGGGTGGGCTATGATTTTTGACACTATATATGTGGTGTCGGGACCAGCCTTCAAAAAAAATCCAGATACCATTGGTCCGCATAAAATTCCAGTGCCCGATTATTTTTATAAAGTACTATTGGTGAACAATGGTATAGATATGCAAGCGATTGGATTTGTGTTGCCCAACATAGATGTGCGCTATGATTTCAGGAGCAAAGCAGTGTCGGTTGATTCGGTGGAGCGGCTCACTGGCATTGATTTTTTTTACCAATTGCCCGACTATTTGGAAGTCAGTTTAGAGGCCGAGGTACTGCCTTCGTTTTGGACTGGCGGGTCCAATTCGCACTACATCAAACAGATGGTGCGGCCAAAGGAAAAACAATGTGTTGGTGCTACCATTATTGATAAGCGTTGTTTGTCAATGACTTCTTGTTTAAATGTTTGTTGTGCGATACATGGTTGTGAGGGAGAAAAATAATTTACTTTAGCACTTCAAAATTGAACAAATATGACTCAGCAAGTACGCCAGCTCGAACCGCAAATATTGTGGAATCACTTTGAAGACCTCAATGTCGTTCCGCGTCCCTCAAAAAAAGAAGAGAAGGTTCGCGCTTTCATGCGCGCCTTCGGAGAAAAATTGCAGCTCGAAGTTATTGAAGATGCCATTGGCAATATCATTGTAAAAAAGCCGGCTACACCCGGCATGGAAAACAAAAAAACGGCCATTTTACAGGCGCACTTAGATATGGTGCATCAAAAAAACAGCGACGTTGTTTTTGATTTCAGCCAGCAAGGCATTCAAAGTTGGGTAGATGGCGACTGGGTGAAGGCGAAAGGTACTACGTTGGGTTCCGACAATGGTATTGGTGTTGCGGCGATCATGTCGGTTTTGGCATCTAAAGAGATAGCGCACGGTGCGATTGAGGCACTTTTTACGATTGACGAAGAAACAGGAATGACCGGTGCTTTTGCCCTGAAATCGGGTGTGTTGACAGGTGAAGTGCTGTTGAATTTAGATTCTGAAGAAGACGATGAGCTGTGTGTAGGTTGTGCTGGGGGAGTGGAAGTTCTGGTAAAACACTGCTATGCGGAAGAAGCGCTTCCTGCCGGATATTTGTCTTTTCAACTGGTGTTGCGCGGATTGAAAGGCGGGCATTCGGGTGTTGACATTCATTTGAACCGAGGCAATGCCAATAAAATAATGAACCGCTTGCTTACGGCAATCACTGCACAAGTGCCACTGCGCATTGCGGCAGTCAACGGTGGTAGTTTGCGCAATGCCATACCGCGTGAGTCGACTGTTAATATTGCAATTCCTGCATTTGATAAAGATAAATTGCTGGCGCTTGTGGCTGGATTTGAAAAAGAAATAAAAATTGAATTTACCAACGAAGAAAAATTGACGTTGAGCGTTGAAGCTGCGGATAAACCTGTTTCTGTAATGGATGCGCTGTCGCAAAACCATTTGCTCAAAGTGGTGTATGCCTGTCCTAATGGCGTGGTGGCGATGAGTAGAGATATTCCTGGCTTGGTTGATACTTCAAATAATTTGGCGCGCGTTATCGTGGCGAATGGAGAAATTTCTATTCAATGTTTGGCGCGCAGCAACAACGAATTGTCAAAAAATGACTTGATGCAAATGATGCAGGCGGTATTTGATTTGGTTGGTGCCAAAACTGAATTCAAAGGAAACTATCCTGGGTGGAAACCCAATCTTTCTTCGTCCATCTTAAAAGTTGCGGAAGAGGCCTACACTCAAATTTTTGCCAGCAAAGCAAAAATAATGGCCATTCACGCCGGATTGGAATGTGGCATCATTGCAAAGGCTTATCCTGATTTAGACATGATTTCTTTTGGACCAACCATTAAGTATCCGCATTCGCCCGACGAGAAAGTGCAAATTTCATCGGTTCAAAAATTCTGGGTATTCCTGCAGCACATGTTGAAAAACGTGCCAGTGAAATAATGGAGTTGCGCTTGCTTGATGCTGTTTCACTTGCTGATTTGCCGTCGGGTTCAGGAATAGAGTGGATGGATGGGCACTACTATATTTGCAGCGACGACAGTCCTGTTTTATACAAAGTAGATGCAGGCGGTACTACCGTCGACCAAATACAAATTTTCGATTGGGCCCTTGACGGCCGTATTCCAAAGGCGTTCAAGCCTGATTTTGAAGCAATGGTCAGCATTGGCCCTGAAATATGGGTGTTTGGCTCAGGTTCGCTCGCCTCACGTGATGTATTGGTCAAGGTGAATTTAGCCACCAAAGCAATCCGCACTTTTTCATTGACCCTATTTTACGATGCATTTTGTCGCCTTGCAGGCATTCAAAAAGAGCAACTGAATATTGAAGGTGCCGCAGTACATGGTGAGCAACTTTTGCTGCTGAACCGCGGCAACAATTGTATGTATCGCTTTGCTTTGGCTGATTTTACAAGTTGTGTGGAGCAAAATGGAGTTTTTCCTGACTTTGTTGTTCAGCGCTACAACTTGCCCTTTGTTGATGGTTGTGTCGCTGGATTCTCGGGTGCTACTGTATTGGGCGACGATTTGATTTTTTGTGCGTCGCTTGAAAAAACCAAGGATTGGATAAACGATGGAGAAATATTAGGTAGTTTTATCGGATTGATACATCTTTGTGAAAATTCAGAAGAGATCGCTGATTGCGTGCAATTGAAGCAGGGTAATGAAGTTTTTTTAGGTAAAATTGAAGGACTTTGTGTCACTGAAAAAAGTGAAAAGCAAGTAATGTTGTCGGCGATTTGCGACAATGACGACGGCAGATCTACGCTTCTGACTATAAAAATGAGTTTATAATTTAAATACACAACCATGATTGCAGAAATTCAAACAGAAAAAGGATTAATGAAAGTTAGATTTTACGAACAAGATGCGCCAATCGCAGTGGCGAACTTCGTGAAATTGTCGAAAAGTGGATTTTACGACGGCATCACGTTTCACCGCGTAATTCCTGACTTCGTCATTCAAGGAGGGTGTCCAAACGGCACAGGTGCTGGCGGACCGGGTTATACCATCAAATGCGAATTGGATGGCGGCAATCAATTTCACGACAAAGGCGTTTTGTCAATGGCACATGCTGGCAGAAATACAGGTGGTTCTCAGTTTTTCATTTGCCACAGCAGAAGAAATACTTCGCATCTCGACAGAAACCACACTTGCTTTGGTAAAGTGTTTGAAGGTCTTGATGTGATTGATAAAATCGAACAAGGAGATGTGATTGAAAAGATCACTATTGTTGAAGAAGCGTAGTGCTTTTTGATGAAGGATTTGCTTTTGTTTTTTCATTGTTAAAAAATAACTAAAAAATCTTTCGTTGGCTTTCGAATGGTTTTGCCAATAGTAGTATCTTTGCCGCATGCAGGAAACGATACTTATTTTGGATTGTGGTTCACAATACACGCAGCTCATCGCTCGTCGTGTTAGAGAACTCAATGTATATTGCGAAATTCATCCGTACAATAAATTTCCGGAAATCAATGCCGATATTAAAGGGGTTATCATCGCTGGTAGCCCTTTTTCTGTTAGTGACAGTGATGCTCCTGCCATTGATGTAACAGGATTCAAGGGCAAAATGCCTTTGTTGGGTGTGTGCTATGGTGCGCAATACCTCGCCAAAACTGGTGGTGGAAATGTAGAAAAATCGTTGCACCGCGAATACGGCCGTGCCAATTTAGAAACACTCAATACCAAAAATCCATTGTTGAAAGGTATGAGCAAAGGTTCTCAGGTTTGGATGTCGCATGGCGACACGGTAACTAAACTGCCCGAAAATTTTGAAATCATTGCATCTACCAAAGATGTTGCGGTAGCGGCTTACCATATTCAAGGAGAAGATACTTTTTGTATTCAGTTTCATCCCGAAGTTTACCACACACTGGAAGGATCATTGCTGCTGCAAAATTTTGTGGTGGATATTTGTGGCTGCGCTCAATCGTGGACACCTGATTCTTTTGTTGAAACAACGGTGGCTGAATTGAAAGCTAAAATTGGCAACGATAAAGTGGTACTGGGTTTGTCGGGAGGTGTTGATTCAACAGTTGCTGCGGTGCTTTTGCACAGAGCCATTGGCGAAAATTTGCACTGCGTTTTTGTGGACAACGGCTTGTTACGCAAAGACGAATTTACTCAAGTATTGGAGCAATACAAGGGAATGGGACTTAACGTGAAAGGTGTTGAAGCGGGCAAAAGATTTTTGGGCGAGTTGAATGGTGTGAGCGATCCTGAACAAAAAAGAAAAATTATTGGACGTGTTTTCATCGAGGTATTTGACGATGAGTCACACCAGATTAGCGATGTGAAATGGTTGGCGCAAGGCACCATTTATCCCGATGTGATTGAATCTATTTCGGTAAAAGGACCGTCGGCTACGATCAAGTCTCACCATAATGTTGGTGGATTGCCTGATTACATGAAATTAAAAATAGTTGAACCTTTGCGCTCGTTATTTAAAGACGAAGTGCGCAGAGTAGGCAAAACCCTAAAGATTTCAGATGAGATCTTAGGTCGTCATCCCTTCCCTGGTCCGGGCTTGGCGATACGTGTGTTGGGTGCTATTACTGAAGAAAAGGTACGAACCTTGCAAGAGGTGGATGAGATTTACATTGGTATGCTGAAAGAAAAAGGATTGTATGATTCAGTGTGGCAAGCCGGAGCTATCTTTTTACCCGTGCAAAGTGTTGGCGTAATGGGCGACGAACGCACTTACGAAAACGCGGTGGCCTTGCGTGCAGTATCTTCAACAGATGGTATGACCGCTGACTGGGTGCATTTGCCATATGAGTTTTTGGCAGAAGTGTCGAACAAAATCATCAACCGCGTGCGCGGTATCAATAGAGTAGTATACGATATCAGTTCAAAACCACCAGCGACTATAGAATGGGAATAATAACGAAATATTTTGCAGCGTGCTTGCTTTTAGTGAGCACCTTCAACGCGTGTTTGGCACAACAAGAAACGGTTGTGAAAGATGGCAAGAAATACAAAGTGGTGAAGATTAAAGCCAAACAAACTTTGTATAGTTTGAGCAAAGAATATGCGGTGAGCGCTGATGAGATCAAGTCGGCCAACGGTGGTTTGCCCGAAGGTTTGAAAGTGGGTGCCACGGTATTCATTCCAAGTAAAGGAGGAGGAGTAGTTGATGCGGCAAAGGTTTCTGTGCACAATGACGTTGCGGTGGATGCGAACTCAGAAATGCCGCAGGAAAAAGAAGAAGACAAACTTAAAATTATCCGCGATTTCTACAAGGCAGTTGATACAACACAGCCGCAGTTGCCCGATGTGCCTTGTCCCGTGCCTTCAAAAATCGACGAAGAGAAACTCAATGATGCGTCGTATTTGAAAGTGGCTTTCATATTGCCTTTTCAGTTGGCATTGGTTGACTCCTTGCATGTACAGAAAAAGGAATATCAGGATTTTCAAATTCCTTTAGAAGTTCAGGTTTTTGTGGACTTCTACGAAGGCGCATTGATTGCATTGGACAGCTTGAAAAAACAGGGATTTAAAATTTTAGTGAGTGTTTACGACGACCACGGCGATAGTGTAAGGGTTAAAAAAATATTGGCGCGTTCTGAGTTTGAACACATGGATTTAATCATCGGACCGGCCTATTCTTCGTGTGTTAAAGTGGCAGCAAGCATTTGCGCGCAAAAGAAAATATACATGGTTTCAGCCTTTTCGAAAAACAATGACTTGATTGACAACAATCCTTATGTGATTAAAACGATTCCTTCGCGCAAGAGTCTGCTTTTGGCTTTGATGGAAAATGCACTCAAGACCTATCCCGAAGGTAAAATGATTTTGGTGGGCGAAGGTGAAAACAGTCGAAAAAACTGCGAAGTCATTTCTACTGCAATGACTGAAAAAGCACTGAATGCAAGCACTGTAAAAGTAAATGCATCAAAATTGGCTTTGAGTATTGATGAATTGAAACTCTCGCTGTCAAAAGAAAAAATGAATGTGGTTTTTATGCCTACTGAAAACGAAGCGTTCGCCACTCGTTTTTTAAACAGCTTGTTTAAACTCACCAAAGATTACCAAATTGTAGTGTACGGCATGGAAAATTGGAAAGATTTTTCAGGTGTTGATGTGTTGCAATATCAAACTTTAAACGTGCATTTGCCTGCTACCAATTTAGCGCGCTATGATTACGCATTGAACGATAAAATGATACGTTCGTACGTTCGCCGTTTTAAAACAGAACCGTCGGATTTTGCTTATGCGGGCTATGACATCACTTCAATTTTCTTGAAAACTCTTAAAAAGAATAAGGATTTTGGTAGTGATTCTTTTTTGAATAAAAAATGGGTAGGAACGATGTCTGATTTTTATTTTGTTCGTAAAAACGCAAACTCAGGTATTGAAAATACCAGCGTAGGCGTGATGCTTTTCAACAATTACCAATTGGTTTGGTCCAATGACTGAGATCGACTATAAATCTGAAGTGCAGGTTTTCTTTCGTGACTTGCAAGAGCGCATTTGCGCTGCTTTAGAGGCGGAAGACGGAGGTGCTTTTTTTGAAAAGCAAGAGTGGCAGCGCGAAGGCGGTGGTGGTGGCCGCACGATGGTGCTGCAAGATGGTGCTGTGATTGAAAAAGGAGGCGTCAATTTTTCTGCAGTTGAAGGAGAATTGCCCGATAAAATAGCGAAGGCTTTAGGCGTGCAATCCAATCATTTTTTTGCCAGTGGTGTTTCTATTGTTTTACATCCGCACAATCCGTGGGTGCCCATCATCCATATGAATGTGCGCTATTTTGAAACTTCCATTGATGGCAAAGTGGATCAGCAATGGTTTGGTGGCGGTATTGATTTAACGCCGCACTACATCGTGCCTGAGCAAGCCCGGTTTTTTCACCAGCAATTGAAAAACAGCTGCGATGCTTTTGGTGCTGAGTTGTATCCTGAATTTAAAAAGTGGGCCGATGATTATTTTTACATTCAGCACCGCAAAGAAACACGCGGTATTGGTGGAATATTTTTTGACCGATTGAAGAGTACTGCGCAATTTACGATGCTTGATCGCTTTGACTTTGTAAAGGCTGTGGGCAATACTTTTGCGGGTACTTACACGAAATTGATGTCGCTGAATAAAAACAAAGCGTATACTGCTGAAGAGAAAAACTGGCAGTACATTCGCCGCGGACGCTATGTTGAGTTTAATTTGGTGTACGACAAAGGCACCAAGTTTGGCTTGGATACAAACGGACGAATTGAGTCTATCTTAATGAGTTTGCCCAAGATGGCGGCGTGGCCTTACGACCCGCAGTTTGAGGCGGACAGCAAAGAAAAGCAAACACAAAATTTACTGGTGAAAGGTGTTGATTGGTTGCAATAGCAGTGCTGTTCTGGTGTTTAAAAATTCTCAAAAACGCCAAGTCCAAACAAAGCAAAGTCGTATTTAACGGGATCTTTGGGATCGAGCTTACGCAAGTTGTGGTCGAGTTCAGTGAGGGCTTTGGCATCATTTTGAGCCCTCGAAAGCAAACCCAGTTTGCGTGCTACATTACCCGAATGAACGTCGAGCGGACAGGAAAGTTTACTCGGTGAAATGGCAGTCCATAAGCCAAAATCAACACCTGCATGGTCTTTGCGCACCATCCAGCGCAAATACATATTTATTCTTTTTGCGGCAGAGCCCTGCATGGGGTCGGCAACATGTTTACTTGTTCTGGGGTCGTGGGGAATTTCGAAAAATATTTTCTTTAATTCGTGAATGGCTACTTGCAGTGAATCTTCTGTTTGGTGCTGAGTGAAGATGCTTTCCAATCCGCCTTTGTTGCGGTAGATGTGCTGTAAGGCTTTAATAAAATGAATGCAGTCAACCCCGTTGAAGGTGCGGTGCACAAAGTGCTGTAGTTTTTTGAGATCATGTGCTTTGTGGTTGAGCACGAAATCAAAGGGTGAATCGCCCATGTTGTCCATGAGGCGCTGCGCATTTTTTACAATCATTTTTCTATTGCCCCAAGCAATGGAGGCGGCAAGAAATCCGGAGATTTCGCGGTCTTCCTTCAATCTGTAACGGTGCGGTATACTAATTGGATCAGGTCCAATAAAATCAATGGTGTTGTATTGTCTGAACTTTTCGTCGAGAAATCGTTTTCGTTCACTTTTAGAGAGGGCCACTTTACAATTTTTTGTATTGAATATCCTATAATCCTCTTCACTGCAGCACTATTCTATTTTACTGTGCAAAAAACATGTGAGGATACAAACTAGCACAAGGAACTTTTTTGCAGCCAAAAATATTGTAAAATCAAGCCACGATGAAAAGACAAGAATTTTGGGTTGCAATTTTTACTTCACTATATAATTGTAATTTAAGCTGGTCGGCTGACTTTTATTGTAGGAAACTGCAATTTCTTTAATAGCTTCAATTCTTTGCTTTTCTAAACTTACAGTATCGCTGTACTGTTTCATCTGAAAATCCCATTGTTTTTTTTCTTCGGCTTTAACTTTTGGTTCAGCTGATTTTGCAAGGGCTTGTGCTTCAGTAAAGCAAGTTGCAGAAGGGTCGATTTCCGATAAAATATTTAACGCACCTATACAGTCATTTCCTGCGAGAGCAGTTTTTGCTTTTTGCATAAGGTCAGCACATTTATGTGTTTGATAGGCTTTATATGTTTCAATAGCTTTGTCATGAATTTGATTGTAGCAACTTGAAACTTCTTCGGGCACCGTCATCAGTAAAGCCAAAGCCTGTTCGTATTGTTGCATTTGTAAATAACTGTCAGATTTTTTAATAATGTCCCCACATTTTACTTCATAGTAGGCTACTATTTTCAATTTTCCAGCTTCTATGAATGTTTTAAAATCGCTGTCATTTGTTGTTATTTTTGAAATTGCATTTGAAATTGCTAATTCTTTGCTGTTGCCGCTACCTTTAATAGTTTTGCTGATGGTCGAAAACAACAAATTGTTGTCAACTTGCTTGATAAACAAACTTAATTCAGTGGTTACCACAGTAATGTTTTGCATGCCACCTTCTACGATACTACTTTCATATATTGCGAACTTCGGATAAATCGCAAAGTTATTGTTATACCCTGATGCAGATATGCCAGAGCTAGTAACGATTTGAGATATTTTTGTTTCAAGTTTAGAAAGCTGTGAAACATCTAATCCATCAATGTTTTCAGGCATTATCACTGAAAGTGCAATTTTCCCAAGATCATTCGTTGTTTGTCCGAAAGAATTTATTGACAATGCCAATGCGATTACTGCGAAATATATGTTTTTCATTTTTAGCCTATTTAATGGTTATATAGATTGTGCTTCCCTTTATGTCTTTACCCGGCTGCAAACCTAAGCCTTTCAAAAACTTGAACAATTCAAGTGCAAACTTATTGGGATTATAATTATTGCCAGTAGCCTGGTCTTTTAAGGGGATTTTCACATCATCAAAAATCATTTTCAAATCTGTTGTTCCTTGAATGTGGTAATTGTTTTTAAATGCGTTTTTCTCCATCCACATTTCTATTTGGTCTGACAACGGTAAAGCATCTACACCCATTTCAGAAGACATTTTATGCGCTGAACCGGCATCAAAACTGATGTCAATAATTACAGATTTACCATTATTTACTATGTCGGTAAACTTTGTTTGCATCACATTAAGAAAATCCTCTATGCAATTTTCAACCGCTTTCGACGCCAATTTAATAAAATCTTCTGTGTAAAATTTACCGCTTTCACACACTTTGTTCGACAACGAATTGCCGGTTGAAACTTCATAAGCGGTGAGAATTAACTTTACTGAATTACCCGATTCCCCTTTTTCCACAATTACTTCTACTTGCAGATAGACATCGGCTCCAGACATTTGAATTATTTGTGATTTGATGTCTGATTGATTCTCCGATGTCAAAACATTATTGTCTTTAGCGGCTTTCAATTTTGCAACAAAATCAACAGTCGTAAAACCTCTGCTGTCAAATGCTTCTTTAATTTTAGCAATTGCTATTCTTTTGTTTTCATCGTTTTCCAATACGGTGCGAAGGTCTTCACCTTCTTTTGTATAGGGAATAACTATAATTTTAGGTTGAACTGTTGCCACTTGCCCTCCGCTATTTGTAGCGGAACTTTGACAAAAAGCATTGTTAATTAGGCTTGTCTGCAATAGCAGTATAGCGAATAGCAAAATATTATTTTTCATAAGTGTGTCGGTTTTTAAAATCCAAATTTCCTGATGATGTTATTTTGTTCTAAATCCTTTCTTAAAGCAACCAAGTTAATTTTAACCTCAACGGCAATGCTTTTTTTACCTCCCTTGTGCACTGTCAAATCACTTTTAGGATTGGATGATATTACAAAGGACTTATATCTTTTATCTATATAGAACTTATTGAAGTATTCCTTGTTTTTTTCTTTTTCTGCCGTTTCGTTAGTTCCTACTAGGGCAATTTTTTGCTCTGACGCAGGCAGTCCCCTGAAAAAAAGTACGTTGAAAACATTTTTTTCAGCATCTATTATTGCCTCTTCTTTGTTTTTACCAATACCTATGGCTCTCGTTGTGAGCGTACCATCTTCTGCTGAAAGGTAATTTACTTCAGCAGATGGCAGTGCTTTTATGCCGCAGCCGGCGCTAAACAATAACAGCGTCGAAATCACTAAAGCGCTTATTTTGTTGCTTTTTTTCATAAAGAATTATTTACAATTGGTGTATTGGTCAACTTTTCGGAAATATTAATCTGTATAGTGTTTCTTTTCCAGCATAGAAAAATTCACATATAAAAAGTCATCACCTGCCATTTATATTGTTTTTATTTCAGCAATTTGAGAAGGATGTGGTTTGCCATACATCAACTCGTTTTTCTTAACAATTAATTTACTTCCTTTTTATAAGTACGAATTTTTGATACAGTGCGTTATTTGCGTGGTGTTTCTCTGCTTAGTAATTTGTATAATAATATATGAGATATATTGCTCCTATCGCCGCACTTACCACAAGATAAGTCGCATACATGCCACCGCATGTTTGACCAGGCTTCTCATCTCTAACCACTTTATTTTCATTTCTAGCCACTTTATTTTCGTTCACTGTTCTTTTATTACCAACAGGAGCGCTCACTTGTAACCTTCTTTTCACCATTAATGAAGTAGCACCTGTATTCTGTATTTTGCTTTTACCACTTTTAATTTTTGCCTTAGACATGTCAACACCTAATATACTTGTAACTTTTACTTCTCCTACCGGTTCGTAACCCGTTTTGACGCCATACTTTTTAACCTCAACAACATCCAATACCTCGTCAAGTTTTATGTCGTCAATAGAACCAGCATCAAAAACCAAAAAATCGCCCTCCACTTCCAAAACATTGTATCGGGAAGGAATAAATCGTTCGATCCATATTGGTATCTCATTCAAAATATTCTCATAAACAAAAGATCTAGCGTCTAATATTGTCGCCGTGTTGATATCCACTATTTTAATCTGAATGGTCTCCCCATCTTTTTCATACAGCAATAAGTAGTCAATGCCTTCAAATGCACCATCCTTGATTTTGGTGGCATCAATAAACTCCTCCGATTTCTGTAATTTTCTTTCTCTCTTTATTTCATTTATTTTGTTTCGCTCAACAACCGTAAACTTTCTCGTATTAACGAGAGCCTCTTCAATTTTCCCGTACACCCCTCCATCCGATGTTCCTTCTGCGATAGCAATACAATATTTTCTTGAATGGCCTGCCTGTTGTGCTTTTAAGGTCACCGAAAATACCATTATCACTAGGAAACAAAATATTCCTTTCACTTTTTTCATATTCATACTTTTAAAAGCATTACTGCCATATCAGTTTATTCGGAGCAAATCAAAGCCTATATACAGCGCTATCAAAATAATAATTAGCAGTGCCCTTCAATAGATGTTGGTATTTGGCAACGTCGCGAAGGTAAAAAAAAATGCGAAATTTTCAAATTCGTGAGTGTACCTGATTAGAGGCCAGAGTTATTTTAAGCGGGGGAAAAGCTAGTAAATTATTGCAATCTTCAGCTCCAATAGCAGCTTTTTTTGAGCTATTTATGAATTGGAAAATTAAGGCAGGGTGGCCCTTGTTTCATCGAAAACTAAGCAGTAAGTACTCATTAAAATGCAGCAAAACCAATTCAGAATAATGCTGCGATTTCGCAACATTATTGCTGCACTGACCTTTGAACACTAGTAATCATTTCATGAGTTTTTTCAATCTGTCCATCGCCTCTTGGTTTTTAGGCAGATGCATGGCATTCATGATTTGTTCTTTTTCTTTGTCAGTGAGGTGCCAGCTTAGCGACAGTTCTTTGTGTTTGCCATGGCCTTGTGGCAGTTCAAAACTAAGCACGTCAATTTGTCCATCAAACCATTCTGAGCAGTACTGCAGCAATTGGTCGTGGTTCATGTCTTGGGTTCTAAACATATTTCCGTAAATACTGCCCACGGGGGAGAAGAGTGACTGGATAAAAGTTTTGTTGGGATTTTCAGTTACAGTAAAAGATTTGTCGCTGTCTCTGATTTGCACAAACACGATGCCGCTGGTATTGGTGCTGATCCAGTTTTTGAAGGTGTAGATGAATTTCAATGAGGTTTCAATACCGAAGTTGTCGCGCACTCCAGCGTCCATCACTTGAATTTGAGGTTCGCTTGGCAAATTGGCGATCGGCATGATGAAGGGGAAGGTAGCGCTCATGCGAAGCGCCGAGGTGAATCGAAGATTGTCGGCATCTTGTTTTTTAAAGAAACGGGCGAACTCAATGGCGTCTAAAACATAGTCGTTGCGGATATTGTTTTTAGGAGACATGTAAGATAAGTACGAAATTGGCTGCGCTGAAATAAGTAATTTACTTCCATCATTGATAATGGTTGGTGCCATAATAAGCATGGGTATGGTGGCGGCGTTTTCAGGCTCGCGGTATTCCCAAATGCGTTTTTCAAAAACGTGGTCGGTATTGTCGTTGAGGTCTGTTTCAAAGGCATAGCCTCTGTCAATTTTGTAGATGTATTTGCCGTCGTTGAAATTTCTGAATTTAAAAATCAAATCATTCATTGTAACATGGTAGGAAAGCTTGTTGAGCAAATCTTTGGAAATGTTTTCTAAGTATTTTTTATCATATAAGTTTTTGATTTTCCCTTCTTGTTTGCGTAGGTACAATTCGCGCAAGTAGGCTGCGCCCACCATTCCTCCTGAGGATCCGGTGAAGAGCTGGGTGTGATTGAGTAATTGCCCTTGAAGTATACTGTCAGCATAGGTCATGGTGTAGAAAGACCACATTGAGGCGCGCAAACCGCCACCTGAACAGTTGACGAAAATGAGTTTGGGTTTGTGGCCTATAGCCAATGTGTTTTTGTTGTTTTTCTTACGCCAGTTGTCTAAAATGCTAATGGTGTGGTCAAAATCCTCGCGGTAAATGTCGGAGTTGATGTTGTGTTGCAAGGTTCTCGGATTGAAGTCGGCCTTTGTAGTGTTGTAATTTAATCCATACGCTTTGTTGTTGGTATCAAAAAAGTCGAATTGAGAGAGGTAGTTGAAAAGCACAAAAAGTCCGATTAACGCAGCAGAAGCCCATCCTCTAAACCAGAAGTGGATGGCCGACGCAAGCATTAAAAAGAGCGTAAAGATTAATATCAAACTGGCGCCCGCAGGTATGATGAAGTAGCGAATTTCGCTAAGAAAACTCAATCCAATAATGGAGCAAAAAACAAGAATTTCGAAGAAGGCAGCGTTCAAGTGGTTTTGATCGAACACCTGTTTCAGCATTTTGCTGTCGTAGTGTTCAATATTTCTGGCCAATCGAACTTTAAATGGATTGCTGAGATAGGTGGAGATGTTCCATTCGCGGTCATGATTGATGAAATCATCCCATTCTACTTTTTTGTGTAGAACGCCCTTTATCGTTTTTTTTTTTTTTTGTTTTTCGTCAGGATAGATGTCGATATCGTCTTCATCCATTGCTTCATTCTGGTCGTGGTCATGTTCAACAGCGATTTCAACCCCAAACATTTTTTTGATGTCTTTGTTTGTCGAAGAAAAATAGGCGAAGCACAACAAGATGTTGACCACGTATCCTATGATGAAGAAAAGCAAGGTGCCCGAAATAAAGAGCCATCCTTCATTGGTGTCGTTGAGATAGTATTTTACAACATTGTACAAATAGATGAGAATGCCAATGATGGGGAATACGGAGTTATTGATACAGTATTTTATGAAGGGACGCGATAAGGTTGCTAAAAATGCGAAACGATGGCCATTCATGATGTACGATGAAATGTTGTAAGCCATTACAAAGCCGCCATAAGAAAAGCCCATGATAAAATAGGAAAGCATGGACACATGGTGAAGGTATTCAGGCGATAAAAAAAGGTGTTGTATGCCATAATTACTAGCAATCCCTCCAGTAATGAAGCCCAGTATGATCAACCAAAACAATATGATGAGTTGGTTGTTTTTAAGGTGCACCCACACCAATTGCAGGGGGAAGAAATAAAACCATCTTCTGAAGTAGCGGTTTTTAAATATGTTTTTTCCTGCACCCATTAAAGTTGGCTAAAAATGAATAATAGTTACTCTACGTCAATTTACCAATAATGTTATTGCGCGGAGAAAGATTTATTTGAATTTACCAACAGATGGACGAGGATAACAATGAGAAAAGGTTCTAATATTAAGCGATGGCGGCTTTCGAAATAAAACCAACATTGCAGCATACTGAACAATACCAATGGTAAAATCAGAAAGGCCGATGACCTTACTTTAAACAGCAGACCAAAAAGCAATGCGATGAAAATGAAGTTGCATACGCGGTAGGCGGTCCACAGCGCTGTGAGCGCCGCCGGATGCTCTTGTCCGGAGATATCGCCGAAGAACCAGAAGTTTTTCATTTTTCGCGCAAACATTTGCAGCACATGCAGGGGTTCTTCGCGCAAAAGCGTTAGGTAGCGCTGGTTGAAGAAATCGTTTTGTTCTTTTACCGATGATTGCCCAAGCATTGCTAGGTCATTGGCGGACAAAGCGCTGTAATAGTTTTGGCCATTGTGTAAGTAATTGCCTCCGTCGGAATGGTGTAAACTCCCTTTCCATAGTATTTTTCCACTTGTAGAAGTGAGGCCAACTACCCCATCACTTAAATAGTTGTGCGCTAGCCAAGGGGCAAGCATCAGTGCGGTTCCAATGGCAATTTGGATTGCTTTTTTATAGTTTTTGCGCAACAAAAGAAGCAGCAAGGCCACCATTGGAAAAACAATAAAGGTGCCTCGGCCGAGGATTGAAAGTCCGAATAAAAGCCCTATTTCCAATGGCTTTTTGGTGCTGCTCTCAGTGCTTTTAAGAAGTGCAGCACAAGCAATGTTGAGCATTAAAAAATCGTGAATGAATGGGTGGGCATTGGTCAATTCATAATAAGCAAAGGC
>CANFBW010000042.1 GCA_947444925.1 Flavobacteriales bacterium
ACCAAAGATATTTACGGAAACATGAATACCTTTTTAAATAAGAGAAATATTTATGGAATAGGTGATGTAAAACAAGTGGATCTTGAAAAATATCAACGTGTTGTTTATTTAGATGCAGCAGCTAGTTTTTCGTTTCCGAATAACAATATTTTAAATACATTGGAGCAAACGTACTATAAGAAAAGTAGTTTTGAGTTCCGCGATATATTTACTGTTTATGAATTTGAGACAAAGTAATATTTACTTCAATTGAAGTACGAAATACTTGGTTGCATTGAGTTTCCAATTGTCGTTTTCGCCAATTTTATTGTACACGCATATGTATATGAAGGATCCGCTGAATTGGGAAATGTCAACTGATTTTCTTGGTTCCAGATCAACATAAAAGAAGTGTTGAATGTTTCTTTCGCCGTGAATGATTTCTCCTTTTTTGCTGCTGTTGTTGAAACGGTTTTCTTTAGCATTGTCGTAGTACCAATATCCGTGTCCGAAATCACCCAAGGCGATGTCTTTGTCTTCGTTTCGCTCTGATTCGGCATAGCCTGTGCCCATGCCGAAACATTCAATTTTGTCAATGTCAACAGCTTCTTTAAAGGCTAAGTAGGACAAGCTGTTTTCACTGGCATTGATACCTACAACACTGCCCTTTTGAAAGTCGAATTGCAAATGAAATTCTGCTTTTGAAAGACTTATCGTATCGCCATTGTTGATGTGGTGCAATTGATTGCCTTGCTGCACGCTCACGGCAAAACTGCTTTTGCTTTGGGCAATGAGGGCAGTGCTTGATGCAAGCGCCAAAAGGATAAATAAATTTTTCATGTACTTAGTTTTGACTACGACCTGTAATGGCCTCGCTGACTTTGATGATATAATCTCCAATGCGTTCGCAATTTGAAAATAGGTCTTTGTAGTACATTCCACTTTTGTAGCTGTAGTCGCCTTTTTCCATACTTTCTAAATGCTGAGTTTGCGCCTTATCACGCAACTCATCAATTTCATTTTCAATGGTTTTGGCATCTGTCATCACCACCTGCGAGTAATCGGTGTTGAGGTTATTGAGTAAAACATCAAAGGCTTTGTCGAGCTTGTCCAACAAGGCATTTAATTGATCTCGCTGTTCCTGAATAAACCATACTTTGTGCTCTTTCTTGCGCTCCATAATAATGGCCATGCCGTAAAAAATATCACCTATTTGTTCCAAGTCGCCCACGATGCTGAGCAAGCGTCTAATGTCAAACGAGTTTTCTTCCGACAATTCGCCTTGCGATACTTTGGTTAAAAAATCGGTAATTTCTTCTTCATAGTTATCGGTGATGTCTTCGTATTTTCGCATTTGGGTAATGAGATTTTCGAAGGCTTCGCTCTCTTGTTCTTTTAAAAGTAGGCGAAAATTATCGTTCATTGCTTTGGTGAGCGCTGCAAATTTCACCAGTTCTTTTTTGGCTTCGGAGATGGAAATTTCGGGCGATGTCATGAGTCCGGAGTCGATGTATTCCAAATGGTATTCTTCATCCATATTGCCTTTTGATTTCACCGTTTTTGTTGCCAAATTAGCGAGGAAAGGCAAAAACCACATCATGAGCAACACGTTGACGCTGTTGTAAGCAGTGTGAAATATCGCAATGCCGATGGGTGCTCCAAATCCATTGTGTATGTTGCCAAGGCCAAGAACAGATTCGCTGATTAAATTAATTTGTGGAAGTATAATGGGCAGTAGTAAAAGCGTCCAAGCTACGCTGAGAACGTTGAAAATAGAGTGGATGCGCGCTGCTCTTTTCGCATGCACGTTGCCGGCTAATGCCGTAATTTCAGTATTGATAATGGATCCTAGATTGTGGCCAAGCACCATTGTTAACGCAGTGTCAATGGGGAGTATGCCAACAAAGGCTAAGCTTTGTGTAAGGGCTATGGCCACTGCGGTTGACTGCAGTCCGAAAGAAAATACAGCACCCAACAGCACAAAGAAAATACAACTTAAAACACTGCTATTGTCGCTCTGCAAAAATGAAAGCAAGTCCATTGCATTGTCGTTGGAAACGGCTGCCAGTAGTAAGGCTAGCCCAGTAAACAACAGCGAAAACCCGATGATGATTTCGCCGATGAATTTTAATTTTTTCTTCCTCGCAAACAGGAAAGGAACACCAAGTGCCAGAAGCGGTACTGATACCAAGGCGTTGAGGTTCATTTGAAAGCCAAATACAGCGATCATCCAAGAGCTGATGGTGGTGCCAATATTGGCGCCCAAGATGATGGATCCCGATTCTACCAATGTAAGTAGGCCTGCGTTGACCAAACTAACTGTTACCACTATGGTTGCGGAAGAAGATTGAATAAGGGCGGTGGTAAAAAAACCATTGAATACCCCCTGAAATTTATTTTCAGTTGACGACTCTAAAATGCGTCTCAAGCGGTCGCCCAACACCTTTTGTATTGCCTCGGTCATCATCTTCATTCCTAAAACCAGGAAGGCCAGTGGTCCAAGTATCCACACCAATTGGGAGAGTTCAGAATTCAAGTTGGTTTAAAGTTTAGGGTTCAATTTTCAAAGTGTACTACTGTTTTTTATGGTGCTTCAGTACTTTGGCTTCGATGTAAAAAATAATTTCTTCGGCCATGTTTTTACAAAGGTCACCCATTCTTTCGATTTTGCGCATGGCACCCATTACATACAACACCTCCTCAGCCTTATCTGGAATGCTTTTGATGAGTTCAATGGCGATTTTTGTTGCTTTGCGGTTGTATTCGTTGAGCAGCTCGTCGAGGTTAAATACTTTTCTTGCCAATGTTGCATCTTCTTGACGAAAAGAATCAATGACTAATGAAAACATTTCCAATACGCGGTCGAAGGCCGGCATAAGGTTGAAAGAGTCGATGATGTTTTGAGGAAACTTACCAGGGGCGTGGTTTACGTACATAGCCAATCCTTCAGCATTGTCGCCAATGCGTTCTAAGCCGTGGTTCATTTTGATACAAGCCAGTACAAATCGAAGGTCAATGGCTACAGGGTTGTAAAGTGCTAAAATGTTTTCGCAGTCGCGGTCGATGGTAAGTTCACAGGCATTCACGCGTTTATCGGCAGCAATGACTTGACTTGCTAAATCACGATCACTGGCAGCAATAGCTTGTTTGCTTTTTTCAATTTGAGAATGTACCAGCTGAAGCATTTGAAAAACTTCGTCTTTAAGGTGTTGTAGTTCGGCGGCTAAGTGGGACATATATTTTTAGTTCAAAGTTAAATGTTCAAAGTTCAAGACTGGCTTGGTTTACCCAAAGCGGCCTGTGATGTAATTTTGCGTTCTTTCTTTTTCAGGATTGGTGAAAATCTTTTTTGTTTCATCGTATTCTACCAAGTCACCCATATAGAAAAATGCAGTGTTGTCACTGATTCTTCCCGCTTGTTGCATGTTGTGTGTTACAATCACGATGGTATATTTTTCTTTCAGCTCCCAAATGAGGTCTTCAATTTTTGAGGTGGAGATGGGGTCAAGTGCAGATGCCGGTTCGTCCATCAGCAGTATGCTGGGTTCAAGTGCCAATGCCCGTGCGATGCACAAACGCTGTTGCTGGCCACCCGACAAAGAAAGTGCTGATTTTTTTAAATCGTCTTTTACTTCTTCCCACAATGCCGATTGTTTCAACGATTTTTCAACCGTATCTTCAATCAGCTGTTTGTTGTTGATTCCCTGAATTTTTAAACCGTAGGCTACGTTTTCAAAAATGCTTTTTGGAAAAGGATTTGGTTTTTGAAAAACCATTCCTACTTTTTTGCGCAAGTCTTCTACACGCACCATTTTTTGGTAAATGTCTTTGCCGTCGATGATGATGTCGCCTTCTTTTCGAAAACCCTCTACGTAATCATTCATGCGGTTGAAGGTGCGCAAAAACGTTGATTTCCCGCAACCCGACGGACCGATAAAAGCCGTTACTGTGTTGGCTTTAATGGCAATATTTACATCTTTGAGAACTTTTTTCTCGCCGTAGTAAACATTGAGATTGATGGCCTCTAGTTTTTTGTCTTTAATGCTCAGTTTTTCCATAGAAAATATTTTACCACTTCACTTTTTTCTGCCATCTGTTGCGCAGGAAAACCGCGATGCCATTTAAAAGGAAGGTGATGCATAATAAGATGATGATACCCGCTGCGGCATTTACCTGGAAGTCTTGTTGAGGACGAGAGATCCAGTTAAAAATTTGCATTGGCATTACAGTGTATTGATCCATTGGTCCAGAAGGGACAAAGGCGACATAAGCCAAAGCCCCTGTGACAATTAACGGAGCAGTTTCGCCAATGGCACGGGAAAGCGATAAAATAATTCCCGTTAAAATACCACCCATGGATGCAGGCAATACTTGGTGCCAAATGGTTTGCCAGGTGTTTGCGCCCATACCGTAGGAGGCCTGACGGATACTATTAGGTACTGCACGCAAAGCTTCACGAGTAGAAACAATAATGATGGGTAAAATCAGTAAAGCCAAAGTACAGGCGCCAGCCAATAAACTGGTTCCCATGCCCATGGATCGCACGAAAATCTCTAGTCCCAATAAACCATAAATGATCGAAGGAACACCGGCTAGATTGGCTAAATTGATTTCGAGTAAGTTGGCCAAGCGACTTTTTTTAGCGTATTCTTCAAAATATATTCCTGCCCCAATTCCAATGGGAATAGAGATAAAAGCGGTGAGTCCGAGCATCCATAAAGTACCTACCCAAGCCGAAAGAATCCCCGCTTTTTTGGCGCGCATGGAAGGGAATGAAGTGAGGAAATCCCAATCGATACGGCCAATGCCTTTCATGATAATATCTCCGAGAAATACAGCCAGTACCAGCAATCCTAAGATGGTGCAGCCCAATCCAAAATATTGGAAAGCTTTGTCTTTCAATCTATTTTTTTCAGAGTTAATCATACTTTTCCTGAAAGCGTTTTTTGATATAAAAGCTAACGCTATTTAAAATAAAAGTGAAAATAAATAAAGTAATTCCTGCTGCGAAAATAGTGTTGTATTCTAATGAACCGTGCTGCACATCGCCTGAGCTCACTTGAACAATATAAGTAGTGATGGTTTCCACTGAACTGCGTGGATCTCCGGTGAGGATAGGTTGTTGCCCGGCAGCAACCGCCACAATCATAGTTTCACCTACCGCGCGTGCAAAAGCCAAAATCACCGAAACAATAATTCCTGAAGATGCAGCGGGAAGAATTACACGAAAAGAAGTTTGTAATCGTGTAGAACCCATGCCGTATGCGCCTTCTCTTAAAGATTTAGGAACAGCATACAAAGCGTCTTCACTGAGGGAAGAAACCATGGGCATGATCATAATTCCCATTACCAATCCGGCACTTAATGCGTTGAATCCTGAAAGATCAGGAATGATTTGTTGCAAAAAGGGGGTAACTACTGTGAGCGCAAAAAATCCATAAACTACAGTAGGGATTGAAGCCAAAATTTCAAGTAAGGGTTTAACGATGCTTCTCACTCTTTTTGGGGCGTATTCACTTAAATAAATGGCGATGGTGATTCCCATTGGAACGGCAATGCACATGGCAATGGCTGTGGTTAACAAGGTGCCTGTGAGCAAGGGTAAAATACCGTAATGTTTGTCGGTAAAAAGGGGAGTCCATTCGGTATCGGTTAAAAAATCCGATAAAGGAACCGTTTGAAAAAAAGTATAACTTTCAGAGAAGAGAACATACACAATACCAACGGTGGTTAACACCGTTATAATTGCACATATCATTAATACTCTCTTCATTTTCTTTATTTACGGCAAAACCTGCTGCCATCAGGCAGCAGGTTTCTAAAGTAATTTATTTTTTGAATTTTTCTCCTATTTCAATTCTTTTAAAAAGGCTTCAAATTTGGTTTTTTGTTCGGTAATTTTTTCAGGAGTCAAAGCGATGTATCCTACTTCTTGTGCCAGGGCACTTGCTTTATCAAGGTAAAAATTAGTAAAAGTAACCACCTCCGCTCTTTTAGCAGCATTGCCATTTACATAAATAAATAGTGGTCGGGCCAATGGAGCGTAGGTTCCGTTCATCACTGTTTCTGTAGTTGGTAAAATTGCACCGGCACCATTGTCAACAGCTACTAAGTTTAATTTATCTTTGCTGGCTTCGTAATAAGCCAATCCAAAGAAAGCCAAAGCATTTTTATCGGTAGAAACTCCTTGCACCAACACATTGTCATCTTCGCTGGCAGTATAGTCGCCTCTGCAGTCGCCTTGTTTTCCATTGATGGCTTCAGTGAAATAATCAAAAGTACCAGAAGCAGTTCCTGCACCAAATAATTTGATAGGTTCATTAGGCCATGTTTTGCGTACCTGATTCCATTTGGTGATTTTTCCTTGTGCAGCAGATTCCCAAAGCATTTTCAATTCGGCAACGGTGATGTCTTTCAACCAGGTGTTTTCTTTGCTAACTACGATGGCCAATCCGTCTTTCGCCACTTCCAGCTCAACGTATTTAATGTTCAGACTGTCGCATTCGTGTGCTTCGCCTTTTTTGATAGGACGTGAAGCATCGCAAATATCTATTTCACTTCGGATGAATTTTTTAAATCCGCCACCCGTTCCACTTTGTCCTGTAGGAACTTTTACATCCGGTTGAACTGCTCTGAACTCTTCGGCAACTGCTTCTGAGATAGGGAAAACAGTGCTTGATCCGTCAATTTGAATGCTTCCGCTCAAGGAGGTTGCAGTTGAATCATTAGCGCTTGTCGCATCGTTGGTTGATCCGCCACCACAGGCAAACAAAGTTGTTAATGCAAGGGCTGAAAGTATTAATTTTTTCATTGTTTAATATTTAAAAGACGAAAATAGAAAGTAATTTAACCTTCTATCTTCATCCAATGTTAAGTAATAGTTAACTTTTAATAGTTGATTTGAACTTGCAAGCGCAAAAGGTTGCCCACTTGGTGATTGCTTGTTTTCACAGCGTCTTCGTAAACTCTGTCGGAGATCGTGTACATAGCAACGATTTCCAGTTGTTTGAAGGGCTGCCATTCCAGTCCGATTTCATAATCATGCACTACATATCGACGGGCATCTAGTTCGTGTTTTTTGCCCCCTTGGTAATATTGTCCTTTCACAAAAGGAAAAAGAAGTTGTTTGCCCAAATCAATTTTGTAGTTAAGTAACGCATAACCTCCTTCAAGGTTTTTAGTCATGATGGAATTGCTAGCGACATCGTATTCTGGACCTTTACCCACAGTGTATTCCATTTGAAAACCAAAAGGTTGAGGATAAAGAATAATGCTTCCTCCTACACGTTGATCGTCAAATTCAGGACCACCTTTAACTCCTTTGGTAATTGAGGTTACCACAGTTTTTCCTGAATATGCCTGCACACCAGCTTCAAAAATTTGTCCGTTTTTAAATTGAAATGGATACGTTAATCGGGATACGATGTGTAAGTTGTTGTTGGCTTCGGGTTTGTTGGCAGTTTGTCCGTTGAACAATCCAAATGCAAATACACCATAATCACCAGAGCCTTTGAGGCCTTTGCTTACCAATTCACTAAATAATTTTCGGGTTTTTTCGGGTGCCCAGTAAAACAACGCTGCAAGATCGCGTTCGTTGGAGAGAGCACTGTTGAAGGCGTCATTTCGGTCGAGCGACAATCTGTTCTGGCTCGATTGCAAGTTTTCAAATCCGTAAGGAATTTTACTTTGTCCGATGCGGAAGCGAAATTCTTTTTTCTTGTCAACAGAAATGTCGAAGTAAGCATCTCTTAACTGAAAAAAATGCAATGAAGTGGCACTTGCTGAAGAGGCAAAATCGGGCTGAATATACATGTAAACGTGTTCGTTTAACTGCCCGAATAAAATCAAGCGTCCTCGACGCAAAAACAAAGCGTTGTTATTTCCCCAGGATTTATCACATTGCTCACATCCTAAATCGGAATTGGTTTCCAATAATCGGTTGTAGCGTATTTGAGAATATCCTCTGATTTGAATTTTATCATACCAATTGATTTTTTTCTCCTCTGGTTTTTTCTCTATTGCTTTAGTAGAATCGGTTTGAGCCATCGCTGAAGTGGAAATCATAATTCCGAGCGCAGCACTTAACAGGTTTTTCACATTCATATTACATTAATTTAACTTCAGCAAATCTATTTCAATGATTCTTGAACTACGTTAACATAATGTTAAGTAATGGTTAACCTTGTGTAATCGCTTGGTATGCGTGCGAAGTGTACATAAATTAGAGAGAGTATTGTTTAAAAATGTATTTTTGAAACTATGGATATGCAAAATGTAAAAGAGAAGATATTGATAGTGGACGATGATAGAGATATTTTGGAGTTTCTATCTTATAATTTAAAGAAGGAGGGCTTTGATGTCTTTCAAGCCGATAATGGAAAGGTAGCCATACAAATTGCGTTGAAAGAAATTCCTGATTTGATTTTATTGGATGTGATGATGCCTGAAATGGATGGTATCGAAACCTGTTATCAACTAAAGGAAAAGCCCGAATTGAAAAATGCCGTCATTGCTTTTTTAACCGCGCGAAATGAAGATTATTCAGAGATATCGGGCTTGGAAGCGGGTGCCGATGATTATATTTCAAAGCCTGTGCGCCCGCGCGTGTTGATTTCACGCATTAAAGCTCTGCTGCGCCGAAAGGGTAAAGGTGGTGACGAGGTGGGTATTGTTGAAACCCGCATTAAAATTGACAATACGCGTTATGTGGCGATAAAGGATAAAGAAGAAATTGTATTTCCACGCAAAGAATTTGAATTGTTGAAACTCTTGTTGTCAGAACCAGGAAAAGTTTTTTTGCGCAATGAGATTTTAGACAAGGTGTGGGGGAAAGAAGTGGTGGTGGGCGATAGAACCATTGATGTGCACATTCGTAAATTGCGCGAAAAATTAGGGGAAGACTATATTGTCACCGTAAAAGGAGTGGGTTATAAATACCAAGAAACAGAATGAATTTTTCAAATCCAAAAACATTAGTATTTACCTTGTCAGCCTTTGTTCTGGCGCTGTATTTACTTTTGGTTTTTGCAGTTTTACCTGCGGGAGACGTTTTGCTGAAATTAGTCGTTGGTGTGGTTTTGTCTGTTATAGTGTACCTGGTAACCTATGCCCTGTTTAAAAAATTCATACTTGAGAAAATTAAAGGAATTTACAAAAACATTGTGTCTCATAAATCTCAAGAATTGCTTGATATTGATATTCAAAACACATGGGCCGATGATCCGGTGAAGTCTGCTGGCAGTAAAGTGGCCAACTGGTCGGAAAAGCAAAAAACTGAAATAGCAACTCTAAAGAAGCAAGAGCAGTTTCGACGTGAGTTTTTGGGTAACGTAGCACACGAACTCAAAACGCCTTTGTTCAACATGCAGGGCTATATATTAACCTTACTCGATGGTGGTTTGGAAGATGAAAATATCAATATGGATTATTTGAAACGCGCTGCTACCAATGCCGATCGAATGATTTCTATTATTGAAGATTTGGATGAAATCTCACGACTTGACTCTGGTGAAATAGCCTTGCACAAAGGAAATTTTGGCATTGTTGAACTGGTTTCGGAGGTCTTTCATTCTTTGGAAATTCAAGCGAAAAAGAGGGCTATGGATTTGAAGTTCGATAAAGAAAAATCGAAAGAAATATTTGTCTTCGCCGACAAAGACAAAATACGTCAGGTACTTGTGAATTTGATCTCCAATGCATTGAAATATGGCATTCAAGGTGGTTGGGTGAAAGTGCAATTTACCGATATGGAAGACGCTGTTATGGTGGAAATTGAAGACAATGGTATTGGCATTGAAGAAAAACATTTGCCTCGTTTGTTTGAGCGTTTTTACCGCGTAGACGAAAGCAGAAGTAGAGAGTTGGGTGGTTCAGGATTGGGTCTTGCTATCGTGAAACATATTGTAGAAGCGCATCAGCAAAAAATTGGTGTGCGCAGCTCAGTGAAATCGGGAAGTGTTTTTCATTTCACTTTAGAAAAGAAGCGGAAATAATTTATTTTTCAGCCATTCGCTTGGCCAAATACTCTTGCTCTGTTTGACCAGGCGTGGCAATGAATTCAGCAGATAGGCCTAAAACGTGTAAATCCATTATTGTAGAATAGCCTGATCTGCAAATTATTTTTTGAGCTGAAAATAAAGCCTTCACAAATTCATCATCGCGCAGATGATTCACGATAGTAATGTTTTCAATTTGCTGCTGATTTTCAATGTCAGGTTTGCCAGCGATAATTAAGGTTTTGCCTTTTAATTTTGAGAAATCGTGTTTGAGTTTTTCTAAAAATTCGCTGCGTTGAGGTTCGGGGCCGGAGACGATGCCAATGGCTTCGTAAATTTTTTCTGACGGTATTTTTTCAAGTCCAAAAAACCGTGATAGTGGACCGATGTATTTTAAGTTTTTAGGAAAATTAGTTTTGTAATATTCATTTTTGGGATGCGACAAATCTCCCGATAAGTTTGGTGACCCTTCATAGTCTGGTACCCAGCATTCATTGTATTTTGAGATGAAATAGCAATTAATTCGAAACAAAAGTTTTTCAAGAATTGGAGACTGAATGTTGATTTGGTGGGTGATGAAAATTGACTCTATTTTTTTGTTCCACAAACCGTAGCGGTTGTCAGAAATGACTTGATCAATTTTGTGTTCAGAGATGATTTTTTTTAGTGCTTGGTGTTCGCGGTAAATAGAAAATAAAAAGCGCGGCACTTGAAAGGCCATAGAAAAAATCATCCATTTGGAGTACTGAATTTTCACTCCTTTTAATGTTATGAATGTGCAGGTTGGGAACTTTTGTTGCAGCAAGGACAAAGGTCCTCCATCGGCAGCAATTATAACCTCATGGCCGGCACTCAATTGTGCCGCTATAATCGGAACACAGCGCGTGGCATGTCCGAGTCCCCAATTGAGCGGCGCGATCAGTATTTTCTTTTTTTTGTCCAGAAGCAAAAAGTCTTTTCTATTTTAGCGCAAATTACGAAAATAAGGTTGGTGTTGTGAAATACTACCTATAAACCTTGAATTTTAAACCTTGAACGATTTGTAATGGCGAAAAGAAAATTAAAGCGCTTTGCGGATGTGGAAACATTCGACAATGTAGCGAAACCCACAATGGAAGAGGCGATGAGTGACTCCTTTGCACTAAAGGGCAAATGGAATTCAGACTATTTTAAAAATGAAAATCCAATCGTGCTGGAGTTGGCCTGCGGAAAGGGAGAGTATACTATTGGTTTGGCTAAAAATTATCCAAATAAAAACTTTATTGGCATTGATATCAAGGGTGCTCGTTTGTGGGCTGGTGCGAAGTATGCGACAGAAAATAAGATGAGCAATGTAGGTTTTATTAGAACCCGCATTGATTTTATTACCTGTTTGTTTGGTCCGCAAGAGGTGAGTGAAATATGGATTACCTTTGCCGATCCGCAGCCACAAAAGAACCGAGCGCGCAAAAGATTGACGGGCAATCGTTTTCTCGATCGCTACCGCATTATCATGAAGTCGGGAGGCAAAGTAAATTTGAAATCCGACAGTGATTTTTTGTATGAATTCACTAAGGAAGTGGTCGCTGAAGGCAATTTGAAAGTGGAGGTCGATTCGGCAAATATTTACGAAGAATTGGTTCCCGGATTGGGTGATGCCCCGTTGGCGAAAGATTTATTGATTCGCACTTACTATGAGCAACGCTGGTTGAACGAGGGCAAGAAAATTAAATTTATTTCGTTTGTCCCTTAGTTTCGCATATATCTTTTTACTTTTATAATAAATTATATTTTATGTTTCAAATTGCAGTGATAGGAGCCGGCCAATTGGGAAGTCGACATTTACAAGGATTAGCCAAGGCAAATTTTGATGCTGAGATTTGGGTAGTGGATCCTTCTGTGGATTCATTAAAAACGGCCCAATCGCGCTACAATGAAGTGCAAACGGAAAGCAAGATAGTACATTTTGTTTCGGCCTTTTCAGAAATTAGAACTAGTGCTATTGACTTTGCTATTATTGCTACAGGCTCAATTTATCGTCTTCAGGCTTTACAAAGTTTGACGGATCAATGTGTAGTGAAATATTTGCTTTTAGAAAAGATATTATTTCCCTCTCTGGAGCAATACGAGATTGCTGCCGAGTTGTTGAAGCGCAAAAATATCAAGACATGGGTGAATTGTCCAATGCGGATGAATGATCTTTTTAAAAGTATAAAAAATATCCTTACAGGAAGGTTTACTTTAAGTATCTCTGCCAATTCGGTGGGTTTGGCGTGTAATGGCATTCATTACTTGGATTATTTCGCCTACTTGGCAGGAAGTCCAAATATAGAATTGTCCGCGCAATTGGGTAACATGCATCCGTCGAAGAGACCTGGATACGTTGAGTTCGAAGGGGCGATTCACGGTAAGGATGAAAAGGGAAATTTATTTAGTTTGTTTTCCATCAACAATGGCCCGATGGCGATAAATTATTTGATTCAAACTGAGGATCGTCAAATCATGATTGATGAGATGGCAGGGGAATGTTGGGTTAAATTAAATGGAGATAGCGAAGGATGGAAACGTGATAGATTTAGAGTTTGTTTTCAAAGTGAAATGACTGGAATTATTGCGGAAACTCTTTTTTCGTCTGGTGTTTGTGAGTTAACCCCATATGCTGAAGCGATGAAAATTCATGTTCAGTTTTTAGAGCAGTTTCTACAATACATGCAAAAATCAAGTTTAGAAAAAATTACTTTATGTCCGATAACTTAAATAAAAAAGTGTTGTTAATTGGAACAACACAAATGGCACTAGATCATTTGTCTGTATTAATGGCATTGGGATGTATAACAACCGTAGTAGGTCGTGGTCAGCAAAACGCCGACTGGTTTGAAAAGGAAAGTGGTGTGAAACCTTTCGTGGGAGGTATCGATTTGTTTTTTGAACAACAGAATGCACACAATTTCGACGCGGCAATAATTGCTGTAGGCGTTGAGAAATTGGCGGAAGTAACAAAGTCCTTGATGAATAAAGGATTGCTAAATATTTTGTTAGAGAAGCCGGGGGGCTTGAATAAAAGTGAACTTAAGGATTTAGCTAAAAGCGCGGCAGTAGCAAAGGCCAACATTGTTTTAGGTTACAATAGAAGATTTTATTCGTCGGTATTAGAAGCAGAAAAAATAATTGCGCAAGATGGTGGAATCACTTCCTTTAATTTTGAATTTACTGAATGGGGTCATGTTATAGAAAAAACCAACAATATTGCAATAGTTAAGCAGAATTGGTTTTTGGCTAATTCTTCGCATCCTGTTGATTTGGCTTTCTTTTTAGGTGGCAAGCCTGCTCAAATGAAATGTTTTTCTGCGGGAAAATTGGCGTGGCATGACAAATCTGTTTTTCAAGGGGCGGGTATCAGTGACAAAGGAATTTTATTTTCTTATAGTGCCAATTGGGATGCTCCGGGAAGATGGGTAGTGGAAGTTTTGACCAAAGAACATCGTTTGTATTTCAAACCTATGGAAGGTTTGCAAATTCAAAAGAAAGGTTCGGTGGCGGTTAATCCAGTTGAGATTGACAATTCTTTGGATACTCAATTTAAAGCCGGTTTGTACCTGCAAGCCAAAGCTTTTTTGACGGGTGATTATAGTAGATTTCCAAATATTTCTGAACAAGCTGAAATGTCAGTTCATTACGACTACATCGTAAATGGGAATTAAAGGGACAAAAAAAGAAAATCCAAAACTTAAAATTCAAAACAACGATTTTTTTGTTCAAGTATACCAAGTTGTTCGCTTGATTCCCAAAGGGAGGGTAACATCATATGGTGCGATTGCTAAATATTTGTCGAGTCCAAAAGCATCGCGCAGCGTGGGCTACGCAATGAATGCGGCGCATGGCCAAAAACCTACAGTTCCTGCCCATCGTGTGGTCAATCGCAATGGTTTGCTCACGGGTAAACACCATTTTTCGTCGCCAGATGCAATGCAGGTTTTACTTGAAAAAGAAGGAGTGAAAGTGAAGTCAGATCAAGTTGTGAATTTTGATGCATTGTTTTGGGATCCTACACTTGAGTTGGCCTTGTGAGCTGCCGCAGTGCTACCAAGTGCGTAAATAGCGCTGCGGGCACAATGAACGCTGGAAGCCAACTGAAAGGAAAATACAATACGGCAATATTGGGTTGCTCAAAGGCAAGGCATTGAAAAGGAAATGGCGCTGACAATATTGCATGGATCACAATATTCAACAGTAGCGCAAGTCCTGCGATGTTCCAAGCGATAAGCGCTGTTTTATTTATTTTGTTGCGCAGTATCAGTAGCGCCACGATGGGGGCCGATATGCCTACTAATATGTCGAAATTACGTCCGCTGAAAGTCATCAATTCGGGAACAGCTTTATTTAAAAAGAGCCAATACAGTACTATCTCTACTGGTAGTCGGACTATATTCACAAAGGTGAGTTGCGCCAAGGGCAGGCTGTCAATGAAGCGTCTTCCGCTTTTGGTCATGAACAGCGCTGCGATGAGCAATAAAGGCGGAAAAATCAACAGCAAAAATTTGGGAGGAAATACTTTGGTGTCACTGCTGTAAAAGTGGCTGAGCGACAGCATCATCTGTAAGGTGAGCCATAATATTAGTCCGATGAAAATATAGTTCGAGCGAGCCCTAACCAATTCAGAACGGGCATTGCCAAAGGTTTTGTGTAAAAACAGCAAGCAGGCAAAGGTGGTTAATTCAAATACGAAGGGGATATAAGGAGCTAGGTTCATGTTTGAGTAATTGATGGGGTGAAGGTAATAATCGCTTTTTTTTTAAACCCATTGTTTATGAAGAATTATTCTAAATAATGCGATGCAATTGTTAAATTCGCATCTCAAATTGACACATGAGCACCACAAAAGAGAAAATATTAGAGGCGTTGGCTACTGTTCAAGAGCCCGATTTAAAGAAGGATATTGTGCACTTGGATTTGGTGTCGAATATCAATATTAGTGATGTTAAAATTTCATTTTCAGTAAAGGTGCACAACCCTGCCATGCACAACAAAAAGAAGATGCAGGAGGCTTGTGAGTTTGCCATTCAGCGTTTTATCGGGAAAGACATTGTTGTAGAGGTGGATGTTATTCCTTTGCCAGCAGATCGCCCAGCGGAATTGCGAAAAGTGTTGCCAAACGTAAAAAATATAATTGCTGTTTCGTCAGGAAAAGGCGGAGTAGGGAAGTCTACAGTGACCGCGAATTTAGCAGTAGGACTGGCGCAAAAAGGCTACAAAGTTGGCTTGGTAGATGCGGATATCTATGGACCATCTATGCCTTTGATGTTTGATTGCCTCGAGGAAAAACCTGAGGCTTTTGAAAAAGATGGAAAAACGTGGATCAAACCAGTGACAAGCTATGGTGTAAAAATGTTGTCGATTGGGTTTTTCGCCAATGCCGATCAAGCGATCGCGTGGCGCGGACCAATGGCTTCGCGCGCTATGGGTCAAATGTTTACTGAGGCCTATTGGGGCGAGTTGGATTATTTGTTGATCGACCTTCCTCCAGGCACAGGTGACATACATTTGTCATTGGTGCAAACAGTGCCTGTTACTGGTGCTGTAATTGTTACAACACCGCAAGGTATAGCATTGGCTGATGTGCGCAAGGGAGTGGCAATGTTTAAAATGGATTCTATCAATGTGCCCGTTTTAGGCATTGTTGAAAATATGGCTTATTTCACACCTGCTGAACTGCCGAACAACAAGTACTTTATTTTTGGAAATGGAGGAGGTGTCGCGTTGGCTGAAAAATTGGGCTTGCCTTTATTGGCGCAAATTCCTTTGGTACAAAGTATTTGCGAGTCGGGGGAAGCAGGTCGTCCTGCAGTATTGCAGTTGGATACGCCGCAGGCACAAGCCTTCATGCAAATGGTGGAAAACGTAGAGGCTGCAGTGGCCGAGCGCAATGCCAATCAAGAGCCAACAAAAACATTAAAACTAAACCATTGATGAGCCATTCTGCAATTTTCAAAAGAGTTGAAGAGTCATTGGATAAAATCCGTCCTTTTTTAAAAGCCGACGGGGGTGATGTGCGCATTGTGGAACTGAGCGATGATCTCGCATTGAAGTTGGAGTTTTTAGGGGCATGCAAAGAGTGTTCGATGAACCGCATGACATTCAAAGCGGGCATCGAAGAAAATATTCGAAGAGATGTGCCTGAGGTCGTAAAAATTGAGGCGCTGCAGATCAATTAGATTGGTCTGTTTTTAAAAGTGATTTCCTCATCCTTTCAAACACTGCCGCGTTGTTAGCCATGGCTGTAGCATCAGTATGAACGGTAGTGGAGATGGTTGATTTGAAAGGTGCTGTTGTCAAAACTGCTTTTGATGCTAACACTACAGAAGGTCAGGTTTACAATGTAACTTTCGACGGGTCTTCAATGGCTGATGCTATTTACATCGCAAGAATTGTAAATGGTTCTGAAGTTCAAAATGTAAAATTGGTTTTAGCGAAATAGTCGCCTAAGAGCAATTCAATAATAGAAGCCCCACTCATTTATTTGAGTGGGGCTTTTTTGTTTTAAAAAATAAATAATAGAAATTTCTAAACTTTCTTTAAGTCAGCGTTAATTAATTGCCTAATTTTGCCCCACTAAAAGAATAAGATGACTGCTGTTAAAGAGATCAAAGAGGTTGTAACCATACTGTTTGCGGGAGACTCCGGAGATGGTATTCAGTTGACGGGTGGACAGTTTACGGACACTGCTGCGCTGATGGGTAATGACATTAGTACTTTTCCTAACTTCCCTGCTGAAATCAGAGCCCCAATAGGTACTGTGGCGGGTGTATCGGGTTTTCAAATCAACTTTGGAAGCGTTGAAATTTTTACGCCGGGTGACCAGTGTGATGTTTTGGTGGTGATGAATGCCGCGGCATTAAAGGTGAATTTAAAGAATCTGAAAAAGGGAGGTGTTATTATCGCCAATATTTCGGGCTTCGATAAAAGAAACCTGCGCTTGGCCAAAATGGATGAAGAGTACACTATTCAAGACGACAAAAAATTAGAAGGATATAAAATTCATGAAGTTGATGTTTCAAAGGTTACCCGCGAAACATTGAAGGATTCTGGCATGGGAACGAAGTCCGTAGAGCGTTCAAAGAACATGTTTGTATTGGGTTTTCTTTATTGGATGTACGACCGCAGCTTGGAAAGTACGATCACTTTTATTGAGTCGAAATTCAAAGGAAAACAAGATTTAATCGACACCAATATTCAGGTGTTGAAGGCTGGTTACAATTACGGAGAAACTTGTGAAGCTTTTCCTACGCAAGTAGAAGTGAAACCAGCCGATATTGAAAAAGGAGTATACAGAAACATCATCGGAAATGAGGCTGCCGCAATTGGTTTGATTGCTGCCGCTAAAAAATCGGGATTGGAATTGTTTTACGGAACGTATCCTATTACGCCCGCTTCTGATATTTTGCACACTTTGTCGAAGCACAAAAATTTTGGCGTTAAAACCTATCAGGCCGAAGATGAAATTGCCGCCATTTGTTCGGCAATGGGCGCATCGTACGGAGGTGCATTGGGCATCACAGCATCATCAGGTCCGGGTATCGCTTTGAAAGGCGAAGCCATTGGTTTGGCTGTTTCTTTGGAATTGCCTTTGGTGATCATCAACGTGCAACGCGGTGGTCCTTCTACTGGTTTGCCTACAAAAACAGAACAGTCGGATTTGTTGCAAGTGATGTACGGTAGAAATGGCGAAGCGCCAGTGCCTATCATTGCCGCGCAATCGCCTACAGATTGTTTCGACGCAGCTTATGAAGCTTGTCGCATTGCAATAGAACACGTTACTCCGGTTTTCTTTTTATCAGATGGCTATATCGCCAATGGTTCTGAACCATGGAAAGTATTGAAGGGTGAAGATTTGCCAAGCATCACGGCTACTTTCGCGCCAGAGCGCAAAGAAGAAGACGCTCCTTTTTTGCCTTACTCTAGAAATGAAAAATTAGCGCGTCCATGGGCCATTCCAGGAACCAAAGGATTGGCGCACCGCATCGGAGGTATCGAAAAAGAAAATTTAACCGGTAATATATCTTACGATCCCGACAACCACGAGTTGATGACGAAATTGCGTCAAGCGAAAGTAGATAAGATCGCCGATTTTATCCCGGAGCAACAACTCGACAATGGCAATGAAGGTGATAAATTATTGGTATTGAGCTGGGGATCTACTTACGGTGTTGTAAAAACAGCCGTGAAGGAATTGCGCGAAGAAGGAAAATCACTGGCGCATGCGCATGTTCGTTACATGAATCCGTTGCCAAAAAATTTAGGCGCTCTTTTGTCGAAATTCGATAAAGTGTTAATGCCTGAAATGAATAATGGTCAATTTGTGAAGATCATTCGAGATAAGTTTTTGGTGCCTGCCATTCCTTACAACAAGGTGCAAGGCTTGCCATTTTTTACACATGAATTGAAAGACAAGATTACTGAAGTGTTGAACGCTAAATAAGCAAATACAATGACGGAAGAAACTATAGTAAAAAGTACGGAAGGCAAATTGGCCGCTAAGGATTACGCCACCGATCAGGATGTGAGATGGTGTCCGGGTTGCGGTGATTATTCTATCCTGAAACAAGTACAAAGTGTATTTGCTGAATTGCAATTGGATAGAGATGAAACAGTTTTCATTTCTGGTATCGGTTGTTCTTCGCGCTTTCCATATTACATGAATACTTATGGAATGCACAGTATTCACGGTAGAGCTCCCGCTTTTGCAAGTGGTTTGCGCTCTATCAATCCCGACTTGAATGTATGGGTGATCACGGGTGATGGCGATTCAATGTCGATAGGTGGAAATCACTTTATTCATATGCTGCGTCGAAACTTCAACATGAATGTGTTGTTGTTCAACAATCAAATTTACGGATTAACCAAAGGACAATATTCTCCTACTTCAGAGCAGGGAAAAGTGACTAAATCGTCACCAATCGGATCATTGGATCACCCTTTCAATCCTTTGGCTTTGGCTTTGGGTGCCGATTCAACATTCATCGCGCGTTCAATGGATCGTGATCCGAAGCACATGCGTGCGCTTTTGCTACGCGCTGAGCAGCACCACGGAACGTCATTGGTAGAGATTTACCAAAATTGCAACATCTTCAACGACGGGGCTTTCTTTACGTTTACAGAGAAAGAAACAAAGGGCGATACCGTGTTGTATATTGAACAAGGAAAACCTTTAGTATTTGGCGCCAACAACGACAAAGGAATTAAGCTCGATGGTTTCAAACCGGTAATTGTTGATTTGAAAGACAACTCTGCCAACGACCTTTGGATTCACGACGAAACCGACAGAGTAAAAGCAAGTATCCTCACGCGTTTCTTTGACGATCCAGCAAAGGAAGGCGCATTGCCTCGCCCTTTTGGCGTATTCTACGTTGAGCAACGCGACAACTACGAAGATGCGTTAATTGCACAGCTCAATAAGAGCATAGAAATAAAAGGCTCTGGAAATTTAGATGCATTACTCCGAGGGAACAATACCTGGGAGATTAAATAAAAAAAGGGATGTGAAAACATCCCTTTTTTATTGACCATGATTCTAGTGCAGAATCAATCCTATTTCTTAAGTGGAAGTAGGTATTGAAATACTTGCGCTGTGTTTGTAAGTACAACCTTGTTTCCTTGCTTTTTGTCAATTTTGTATAAATAATTGTTGTTGTCTAAATGAAGGGAAATCAGTTTGGCATCTAGCTCAGTATTGCACACAACAGTATCACCTTTTTGATATTTTTCTTGGATCATTTCGGCTATATCAGGGTACGTGTTTTTTTCTTTGCTGTTGGCTATATCAAGGTATATAGCGCTAACTGAAAACAATGCAATGCAAACAATTGCAGTCGTGCAAACTAACGCTATTTTCATGTGTTTATGAGAAAGAAAAACGATTGCTGTTGCCAACAGTATTGTTCCGAACGGATTTGAAAAATTGGCGTAGAGTGGTTGAAAGGACGTAGTATGTCCGCTTTGCAAAGCCAATGCGGTAGCAAACAAAAGTTGCGTCAAAAGAATGCATATTGCAAAGACATGCATTTTTGATTGCATTTTATTTTTCAAAAGCGAAAAAATAATCAATCCCAGTGGTAAAATAAGTAGTCCTGCTATTATCCGAACTTGGAAGAAGGCTTGCAACCCATTGCCAAATTCTTGCAGTATAACTTGAAACCATCCCGTGACAATGTTTTTTGTATTCGCGGGCATTAAAAATGGATTGTCACCATTTTCATATCCTTCCGCAATTTTTGAATAGCTTGCATTTTGATATTGCATTATTTTTAATCCATCGCTTCCCCCCTTAAAAAACCATAAACTAAAAATCAAGAGCGTCACTGTTCCAGCAACTAACAATTGTGCCCATTTTTTTTTGTCGCGCAGCAGTAGTAAAGCAATCAATGCGTGCGACAACAAAATGTATCCACTTAGATAGTGGGACAATAATGAAAGAGCAGAAAATAGAGCATACAGTACTATTTTTAAATTTCTTTTTTGCACCTGTGCTGTGTCTTTTACAAAAAGTTCGTAAAACAAATAGGAGGCGCACAAACTCAAAAATATAGCCAACGAGTAGGTGCGATTTTCTTGCGCATAGGATACTGATAGTGGATTCGTCGCCATTAATATAAGCGCTATCACAGCAGTGCTATAACTAATGTTGCGAAGGCAGAATAGAAATACGATTAGTAAGCTGGCCATAGAAAATAGAAGTGACAGGGATCGTGCATTTTCAAAACTGCTGCCTACGAGCTTCATCCAATAGTGTTCAAGACCGTTGAAAAGAAATGCATTTCCATTGTCGTTAATTGTGGCTAGGCGCACATTTTCTATTGAATTTTGTTTGGTGAAATCTGCTTGCGTGAAAACGAATGATCCTTCCTTGCTTTCTGCTGAAGTTATTCCGTGTGCTATGAGCAACGAAATTTTTTCATCAATCCAGATACCACGATCTTTTATATTGTAAGCCCTAAGTGCAAAAGCTAAAATAAAGATGGTGGCAATAATTATTGGTTTTGGTATTTTGTTTAAGAAAGACATGCTTGTTAATCTAAATTAGAGAATGAACATATTTTAAAAACTACTGCAAATATTTAGCGGCGATAGGCATTCTTCGTCCGCTGCCAAATGCTTTCTGTGATACACGAAGTATTGGCGGACTCTGATGTCGTTTGTATTCTGTAGCGTTTACCATTTGTATAATTTTGTTTACGACGCTTGCGTTGTAACCTTTTTCGATGATGGCTTTTGGACCGTGGCGCATTTCAATGTACTGAAGTAAGATGCGGTCGAGAATGTCATAGTCGGGCAGGGAGTCGCTGTCTTTTTGATCTGGACGCAATTCGGCTGAAGGTGCTTTTGTTATGCTGTTTTTTGGAATTATTTCATTGTTTCTATTGATGTGATTCGCGAGTTCGTAAACTTCTGTTTTGTACACATCACCGAGAATAGAGAGTCCGCCATTCATGTCTCCGTAGAGTGTGCCATAACCTACCGCTGCCTCACTTTTGTTGGTGGTGTTAAGTAATATGTGTCCGAATTTATTGGACACAGCCATCAATAAAGTTCCGCGAATGCGCGCCTGTAAGTTTTCTTCGGCGAGTCCAAACGGGAGATCCATAAATATTGGAGAAAGTTGTTGGCTGAATTCGGCGAACAAAGGTTCAATCGCGATGGTATGTGTTTTCGCTCCTAAAGTACTTGCGAGCGCTTCGGCATCGGCTATTGAATGTTGCGATGAAAATTGAGAAGGCATCAGTATTCCTAAACAATTTTCGGCACCCAATGCTTCTACTGCCAAAGCGAAAACAACCGCCGAATCAATGCCTCCCGACAGGCCCAGCAGTGCTTTTTTGAATCCTAATTTTTTAAAATAGTCTTTAATACCCAATACCAATGCGCTGTGAATGGCTGCTGTTTTGTGCTGCGCATTTGCAATGGAAATAGTGCTGTTGTCGTGGCTGTTGATGATTTTAAAATCTTCGTCAAAACTTTTGAGTTCAGCGGTGATACAGCCATTTTTATTGATGAATAGTGATGCGCCGTCGAAAATTAATTCGGTTTGTGCGCCGCTGTGGTTGCAGTAAACCAAAGGCAATTGGTATTTTGAAAAGTTAGCCATCAAAGTAGCTTGTCGCTTTTCGTATTGCGCATGTGAAAAAGGAGATGCGGCGATGTTGATCATCAACGTAGGTTGCAATTTGTGCAGCTCTTCCATTGGGTCAAATTCATACATTTTCTCCGTAATGTTCCAAATGTCTTCGCAAATGGTGAGGGCAATTTTTTCGCCTTTGAATTCAATTATTTTGAATGCGTTGTTCGGTTCAAAGTAGCGGTATTCGTCGAAGATGTCGTAGGTCGGCAAAAGTGTTTTGTGCACAACTGCAGCGATCTTTCCGTCACTCAGGAGATACGCGGAGTTGAATAATTTTTTGCCGCGCACTGCGCTGTTTTTAGAGGGTGCACCAACAATGGCGGCAATATTTTTGCAATGACCTGCAATTTTCTCAATGTGCTTTGCGCATTCGTTGATGAACTCCTCAAATTCTAAAAAGTCGCGTGGCGGATAGCCGCAAATGGCCAATTCAGAAAACACGATTAAGTCGGCGCCTTCTCGTTCAGCCTTTTGTATAGCCGCAATTATTTTTGAAGAATTTTCTTCAAAATTCCCAACGTGGTAATTTAATTGAGCTATGGCAATCTGCATAATTTAAAAGAGCAACCCTACCGAAAGAGTGAAATATTTTGAGCTTAGGTTTTGAGACAATGCGTTTTTTACAACACCTGGACTTTGCAAAGTGGGCGTGGTGGACAATGTTTTTGAAGTGCCATTCCAAGAAGTAGTGGGAGTGAATCCGTCAACATAATTGATGCCAATCAACAAAGCGGTGCTGCCCGCAAAGCCATATTCAACGCCTAGTCCGGCCATTACCGACGCCCTTACAAAGGCCATGTCATTGTATGTGTCAATGTCTTCGGTTGAAGAAGTGCCATCGCTGTAGTTGTTGTGTGAAGCATTTGTTTTGAAGGCGAATGAAGGCAAAATCCCAAATTGTGCCCAATAGGTAAAGTAGCCGATTTCATTGGTTTTTAATTTCAATGACAAAGGGATGTCAATAGATTGAATGCTGTATGTTCTATTCAGTATTTGTTTAAATGCATCGTTGTTGTAAAGGTAAGTGGTGTCTGGGAAGCCAACGGTACCACTGTGCTTCATGATTTCGATACCCGTGCAAAAAGAAGCCGTTTTGGTCATTGCGTATTCAATTTGCAATCCGCCGCCAATGGCAAATCCAGCGGCATCAGCACTCATTGTACTTTTATTTGATTTGAAATATGAAACGCCAGGCATCACTTTTAGTCCCAAACGCCATCTGTTGTTTGAAGTTGTTGTAGTTGTTGTTGTAGTTGAGCTTTGTGCAAATGTTACTGAAAACATCAAGCCCAAGGCTATTAGAGATAACATCTTTTTCATACTTTTGGTTTTGTGGTGATTATCTATTGAAAACAAATCTAATAATTTTTAAGTTGATGCCAATTTACCGAATACTTCTGCCTTGTGTTTTGTTGTTTTTAGCCGCTTGTCAATCTGACGCGCTGATGGTTGATCTTCCATCGGAAGCAGTGCCAGAGTTGAAAATGTTGCGCTACGATCAAGAAATATTTACAGTTAACCGGCAAAATGCATTGACACAACTTGACGTGCTGGCCAAAAAATATCCCTTTTTCATTAACGGTGATTACAAGGATCCTGCCACAATTATTGGCTTGATCGACTACCTCAACGACACCACCAATAAGGAGTTGAAAGGTAAAGTTGCCAAGCACTTCAGCGACCTCAGCGCTTTAGAAAAAACATTGACGGAAGCTTTTCGCTATTACCAGCACTATTATCCAGAGGCTTCGCGACCAGCTGTGTATACGTATATTTCGGGACTTGACTTTGAACACACCGTGGATTGGGTGGATTCAAGCGCTAGTGTTTTGGTGGCTTTAGATATGTATCTCGGACAAGATTTCCCGATGTATTACCAAATTGGCTTGTTTCAATACCAAACCTACAAACTTCAAGAGAAATTTATACCGGTTGATATTTTCACACAAGCCGCCTTTGCCAAGTACGACCTGGAAAATGAGGGCGCCACGTTTATTGAAAAAATTATTTCGCGCGGCAAAATGCAGTACTTCCTTAATGCGATGTTGCCTTTTGTGCCCGACTCCACGCGGCTCATGTACAAGCCCGAGCAGCTGGCTTGGTGCCAAGGTAGTGAGGAGCGCTTGTGGCAGTTTTTTGTGAAAGAGAATTTGCTGCACTCCACCGATTTTATGCTGTATAAAAAATACCTTGAAGACCGTCCTTTCACATCGTCGCTCGAGCAAGATTCGCCAGGTAGAATTGCCGACTATGTGGGCGCACGCATTGTGCGCTCTTATATGCAAAACAACGATGTTACCCTAGATCAATTGATGAAGGACAAAGACCTCTTAAATATATTTCAAAAATCGAAATACAAACCCGAATAGCCATGACTAAAAAAAATAAACTCAGTTTTTCAGTAGAACTCGACGAGAACAATTTGCCCATCAACATTGAATGGGACGCTGAAGAAGGAAGTGCGGCGCAAGGCGAAAAAATAAAAGCACTGATGATTTCTGTTTTTGATGGCACTGAGCAAGTCGCAAAGCGAGTGGATCTGTGGACGAAAGACATGTACATTGAAGAAATGAAGTTGTTTTATTTTCAAACCATTATGACTTTGGCCGATGGTTTCGAGCGCGCCACAGGTGAAGCTGAAATTTGCAAGGAAATGCGCGAATTCGGTCGATCTTTCGGTAAGAAAATGCAAGTGATTAAATGATGCAAAACGAAGTACAGGCAATTGTTGCCGAGCTGCGAACCTACCACAATTCAAAAAATTTAGAGGGAATGGCGCGTTTCGGTATAGCTACTGAAAATGCGATTGGCATTAAAATTCCCGTGCTTCGTGGGATTGCAAAAGCAATAGGTAAAAATCACGAATTGGCACTGCAGCTTTGGGATACAAAAATTCATGAAGCGCGTATTTTGGCTGTTTACATTGCAGATTACAAGAGGGTGAGCGAAGCTTTGATGGAAAAATGGTTGAAAGATTTTGCGTCGTGGGATGTGTGTGACCAAACTTGTGGCGGACTATTTGATAAAACCATTTATGCCTACGACAAGGCAGCCGAGTGGACGCAGCGCGAAAGTGAGTTTGAAAAAAGGGCTGGTTTTGTGATGATGGCGACTTTG